>NZ_JALVAO010000052.1 GCF_027011145.1 Thermococcus sp.
GAATCCTCCAGGACATCCACTGGGCGCACGGGACGATAGGCTACTTCCCGACCTACAGCATCGGAACCCTCCTCGCGAGCCAGCTCTACTACCACATGAAGAGGGACATCCCGGACTTCGAGGAAAAGGTTGCCAAGGCCGAGTTCGAACCGATTAAGGCCTGGCTCAGGGAGAAGATACACCGCTGGGGAAGCATCTATCCACCAAAGGAGCTCCTAAAGAAGGCCATCGGCGAGGAATTAAACCCGGACTACTTCATCCGCTGGGTAAAGGAGAGGTATCTCTAATTCTTTTCTTTCATCTTCTTGGCAAGATGTGGATAGTTTTAAGTATTAGGTTAGGGGTTCTCCTATCCACGCGACCGGTTCGACCTCTATAGCCACAACTCCGTACTTCTTCTCCTTCTCCTCTGAATAAAACCTTCTATAAACTTTAACGCCCTCTTCAATGCTCTTCACTCCAGGCAGAACGTTCTCAAGGCCCTCCTTTTCCAGCATTTCCCTGAATGATGAGTAGACCCTCAGGTCCTTTACAACACACACCAGTTTGTTCTCGAAGACTATTTCATCCCCGGGTTTTATGGCCTGCCTCTTCTCATCGTACAGGCGGCCCTCGATTTTCTTTTTTCCCTCGGCTATCGCCTTCAGGTATTCCTCCTGGAGACCCATCTTCCACCTCATGCTCTCACCTCACAGCAGGGCCTTAATCAGACTGGGGCTGACCTTTATGAGCTTTGCGAGAAGTTTCGGCCTCTTTAGGAGGGCCTTTGCGGTTCTGAGGTGGTCGTCGAAGTCGGCCTGGGTCTCTATGACTTCCCTGGCCTCTTCGCTTCCGAGAACCTCAAAGATTTTCTCTATTGCATCTTGGTCGAGCCCAGTAAAGAGCTTCCTGAACTTAAGCCCAAAGCTTATCTGTCTCCTCACCCACGAGCAGTAGTCCCAGTACTTTCCGGGTTTCCCTTCGAGGAGGGCTTTTCTCAGATTCTCGGCACATAGCATGCCGTAAACTATTCCTCCGGCTGTCGTTGGCTTAATCTGGAGTGCTGAATCACCAACAAGGGCAACGTTTCCCTTAACCCAGGGCTTTCTCCATCCGAAACCGACTGAACCGGCCTTGAACTCAAGTATTTTCGTTGGTTCCAGTCTTTTCAGTCTTAAAAACCTGTTCAGGGCTTCCATTTTTCCAAATGTTCCAACCCTTGCGGTTTCGCCGTCAATCGGCGCGACCCACGCGAAGAAGTCAGGCGTTATCTCTTTGTTGACCCACACCTCAACGTTTCTCCTGTCGAAGCTCCCCAGAACCTCGACCTCGTAACCGCTCAGGAATTCTGCCCGGGTTTTGGCCCCGATGGCCTTCGCCACGGTGCTGTTCACGCCGTCGGCCCCGACGTAGAAGTCCGCCTTGACCTCAAGCGTCTCCCCCATGTGCTGGAGAACTGCCTTTCCGTTCCTGAATCCCCTGAAGGTCGTGTTCATCAAATAATCGGCCCCTTTTTTCATGGCTCTCTTCGCCAGTTCCCTCTCGAGGGTCTTCCTGTCTACGAGGTAAGCCTGAGGGCTCTTCCTTCCTATCGAAAAGCTCTGGATTCGCGAGTAAAATGTTGCACCGTAGAGTTCGTTTAGGACGGCTTTTTTTGGAAGATTGAGCCTCTCGTAGTTTTCTGCCCCTATTATGCCGGTGCAGGCCTTTTCCCCGAAAGAGCTCTTTTTCTCGACAACGGCCACGCTGTAGTCCCTCGCGAGAAGGTTTGCCAGATAATTGCCCACGGGCCCGGCACCGATGATTAGGACGTCGTACCTCATTCTCACCCCTCGCCCGGAGTAGCTTTTAAACCCTAAAAACCTACCCTTTCCGGTGGTTCCATGAAGGTTCTCGTTACGGGTTTCGAGCCCTTTGGCGGTGAAAAGATAAACCCCTCGTGGGAAGCTGTCAGGTCCCTTCCAGATGAGCTCGCCGGTGCAACGCTCGTAAAGGTTCAACTGCCCGTTTCCTTCAACGGAGTCAGGGAGCTCCTGCCGAGGCTCATAGTCAGGGAAAAGCCCGATTTCGTCCTCCTCACAGGCCAGGCTGGAGGAAGGCCCAACGTGACCGTGGAGAGGGTTGCGATAAACGTGATGGACTCGGAAATGCCGGACAACGACGGTTTCAGGCCGGAAGACGAGCCGGTCTTTGAGGGGGCCCCGAGCGCGTACTTCGCCACTATACCCATAAAGCACGTCGTTAAAACCCTTAGAGGGGCCGGGATTCCGGCCGGGGTGTCGAATACGGCCGGCACCTACGTCTGCAACACCGCGATGTTCACCGCCCTGCACACGATAGATGTGGCTGGAATGGAAACTAAAGCTGGTTTCATCCACATGCCCTTTAACCACGAGCAGGCACTCGAAAAGCCGAGGCCTTCGATGGCCCAGGAAACGATAAACCGCGCTATAGAGCTTTCCATTAGGTCACTCCTTGAATAGCTCGTTGAAGTCTATCTCGTAAACAACGGAGCCGTTGAAACTCTGGGCCTCTTTGAAGCGCGCTATCAGAGAGCCGAACGTTTCAACCAGTGCGCCCCTAATCTCGCTCATTATTTTTTCGGCCTCTTCCCTCGTGCTCGCCTTGAAGACCTTTCCAGTCAGCTCGTTGAGGCTTAGCTCTTCGCCCATGACCTTAACCTTTGGGTCGAATCCATCAACTATCGTCTTCAGCTCCTCGTCGAGGTCGAGCTCCCTGACGCTCACCAAGTATTCCCCCGTCAGAATGTCGTACTTTTTGTCAAAGACGAGGCGCATCTTCACGCTATCACCCCGGGATTGAATATAACCCAAGTGCTAAATAACGGTTTTGGTGAAATCCCAAAACCTAAGGGTTAAAAAGATACCGTCCCTCAGTTCTCCCGAGGGTGGTGTTCATTCTCATAATCGGCCTTGATGTAATCGGTGAGAACCCGAAGCGCTTTGCGGTGGTGAGCTGGTACAACGGAAAACTTGAGCGAAAGGGCGAGTTCACTCTCTACCGGCTAATCCGGTTTATCCGCTCCAAGAAGCCCGATATAGTGGCTATAGACAGCGTTACAGAACTCGGAGACGATTTGCGGAGGTTTCTCAGGGCACTTCCCCCGGGGACCAAGCTCGTTCAGGTTACAGGAAGGCCCGGCGAACAGCGAAGTTTGCAGAGCCTCGCGAAGGAGCACGGCATAAGAACGACCGACAGGTTCGACCCCTACGAGGAAGCGAAGCTCTCCGCTTTGCTCGCGAGCAAAGGTGTGGGCTACGAGGTTCTGGCCTTTGAGGATGAGGTCATAGTGAAGGTTACCCGGGGGAGGAGTCATGGCAAGGGTGGCTGGAGTCAGGACCGCTACAGGAAGAGGGTCCACAACCTTGTCAGGGATAAAGTGAGGGAAATTGAAGACCGGCTGAAAAGGGCCGAGATACCATTTGACCTTGAGACCGAGGAAAAGGACTATGGCTTAGCCAGGGGCGAGTTCAGGGTTTACGCGAGCAGGGAAGAGCTGGCCGGTATTGTCAGGCCTATGCGCGGTGGGGACGTTGAGGTCAGGATTTACCCGGTTGAAAGGGCCGAGCTTGGTTTTGCCCCGCTCAAGGGCGAGGAAGCCATAAAGGAGCGGAAAAGCGTTATAGTGGGCATAGACCCGGGAATAACCGTTGGAATAGCTGTCATCGACCTGAGCGGGAACATACTGGCTCTGCACAGCGAGAGGAACATGCCAGTCGGCGAGGTCTTCAGGTTCATAGGCGAGATTGGGCATCCGGTTATAGTTGCCACGGACGTTTCTCCGGCCCCGGGCTTCGTTGAGAAGATAGCGCGCTCCTTTAAGGCCAACCTCTTCGTCCCGAGGGAGAGCCTTCGAATAGAGGAGAAGAACGAACTCCTTAGGAGTCTGGGAGTTAGGGTCGACGACGACCACCAGAGGGACGCTCTGGCGGCTGCTTACAAGGCCTACCTCAGGCTCAAGCCGAAGCTTGAACACGTTGAGGCCAAGCTTCGGGAGGCCGGGCTGAGCAAGAAGGCCGATGAGGTCAAGGCTCTGGTAATTCAGGGCTACAACCTCGGTGAGGCCATGCAGAGGGTCGTAAGGAGGGAAAGGCCCAGGGAGGAGGAACCTGAGGGACAGGAAACCGTTGACGTGAGGCCCTACGTGAGGAAAATCCGCGAGCTGGAGGAGAGGATAGAGTTCCTTGAAAGGGAGAACGAGGATCTTAGGAACATCATCAGGGAGCAGAGGAGGACCATTGAGCGACTGGAAAGGAGAATAGCCGACTACGACGAGGAAGTGAGGAGGAAAGTTCTCCGCGAGAGGGAGCTCGAAGCGAAGGTAAAGCGTATCGAAGTCCTTGAGAAACAGCTGAGGGAAGCGAGGGCGGTAATAGAGCGCCTCAGCAGGGATTTGGTACGGGTCAAGAGAATGAACGTGGTGGAAGTTCGCGGGAGCGCTGTACCTTTAAAAGTCCTCAGGACCCTGAGCTGGCGCGAGCTCGAGAGGATTGAGCGTGAGGTTGGTTTGAGAAGGGGCGATGTCCTCTTCGTAATAAATCCAGCCGGAGCCGGAAGGGCCATAGCGGAGGAGCTTGTTGAGAGGAAGATAAGGGCCCTTATAACGGAGAAACCCCTCCCCCATACCGTCAGGGAAGTTCTGAGGGAGGCACACGTGCCGTTCTTCACGAGCGAGGAGCTTGATGTGAAGAGGGTTGACGAGTTTGCAGTTGTCGAGAGGGAGACCCTTGAGAGGGCCATCGGGGAACTGCTGGAACGCTGGAAGGAAGAGGACGAGGAAAGGGAAGCCGAGAGGTTCCTGAAACTTGTAGAGGAGTACAGGATTGAACGCATCAAAGAGCTCAAGAGAAGGGCCGAGGAGGAGTCTAAAGGGAGCTGAGGGTTTCTTTCAACGCTTGCGGGTATTTCCCTTTTCTCTAGGCCTTTCTCTGAGCTTCAGAACGGTTAACCCGGCGATGTTTGCCGAGGAGTGTAGGACGAAGGCCGGGAGCATGCCTCCAAGGGCAAAGAGGTAACCGGCTAACGAGCCAACGATGAAGGCTCCAGTTACTATGAATGCATTCCCGCCTTTTCCCTCTTTGCTGGCCATCCAGTGGGGCAGTGCGAATAACAAAGCCGAGAAAAGTATTGCGCTCCAAAAGTGGCCGTAACTCAGTAGATATCCTTCAACTAAATCCCTGTTAAGGGTCTCTTCGCCCAGTGGGGCCAGGATTAGCAGGAGAATGAGCCTTTCTATCCCCTCGGGCATAAACTCCTTCATCGGGATCGAAGGATTGCCCTCGAGCAGATTAATTATGAGCGAGGCCTCAAAGCCGAGGATGAACGCGGGAAGAACGTATCTGAAGTCGGGAACGAAACCGAACCTCTCCGGACTGCCCATAATCTCAATCACAGCAAGCGAGAGGAAAAGCATCGTCAGCTGTATGGCGAATCCTCCTTTCTTGCCATCTTGTTGGCGGTTAGAGAAGCAACGGTCGTGGATGCGACCAAAATCAACAGCCACAGGAGGAAGGCAACCGCGAACTCAATCATTTCCAATCACTTCCCTCAGGATTCTCAGGACTTCCTCGAGTTCCTCGACTCCTTCTTCGGTTATCTCTACGAACTTCCTCGGCCTCTTGCCGAAGCCGTAGTACGTCCGGATTATTCCGGCCTCCTCGAGGGCTTTCAGGTGGAACTCAAGGTTTCCCGGGGTGAGCTTTAGTACCTTCCTCAGGCTTGAGAAGGTTGTCCTCTCCCTTGGGAGCAGGTAGAGGGCTATGGCTAATCTCGTTGGGTTGCCGAGAGGTGATTTCGAAAGCCTTGTGAGTTCATCAATCATTTCACTCCCTCATAGCCCTCCTGAGTGACAGGTAAGCACCGAGCCCGAAGGCCAGTGACAGTGCGAGTGTTACGTATGCACCATTGTTAATTGGAACCCTCCCGTACGGAACGCTGAGGAGTAATAGTGTCATCCCCACAAGGGCCTTGTCCCAGCCTTCCCGAAGGAAGGCGTGGTCAACGACCGCGAGAGCGAGCATTCCCAACCCTATCCCGATGAGGGAGAATAGCCAGATGTCCCTGACAAAAACACTGACAATCACAATTACAACCGGCCAGACGAGAGCCTGGGTGAGGAGATAACGGGGGTTTAGGGGTGTTTTTCTGCCTAGAATCCTTTCTATCTCCCTTACTTTCTTGGATGCCTTCAGCTCCTCGAAAACGAAAAACAGTATCGCAACGGCCGAGAGAAGAACCCTGAGGGAACTAGCGGACGCCCCGGTGTATGTTGAGAGCACTGACGAGGCAAGGTAGATGACCAGGAACGCGACCGCCCAGTAGAGGTAGAGTATCGAGTTGTAGGCTTTTTTCGCGAAGTTGAGCTCTCTTTCAACGGCCCTTAGTGCTTCACTCAGCTCTTCCATGCTCCCACCCGGGAAAAGTTGGGATTTGGGGCTTAAATACCCGGTTGGAAGTTTGTTCCCCAAACTAACCCCCGGCCCGGGCCAACCTCAGCCTCTCCATGAAGCGCTCGATTTCCCCGGGAGTTCCCCTGATGAGGACCCTATTTAGGGTTATGCCGTTCCTCTCGATTTTTCCAAGGAGAACCAGCTCGACTCTCGCTTTACTCCTTTCCCTGAGTTCCTTGAGCTCTTCCATGCAGATTGGCGTCTCAATAACCCTCAAGGAGGAACCTCCACAGCGGAACGATTTCGATTCGGTCATTTTTTCTTGATTGCTTTCAATTATTCTAATGGTTGTTTAGTATGCCAAACAGGTATCTATAAAGGGCTGTTCAATATGGTAACCACCCTTTACTCGACCCTGAAGGTTATTCCCTTTTCCCTCGCCTTCCTTTCGACCTGAATGCGGAACTGGCAGGCCTTGCATATCTCCCCGGTTGTAGGCTGTCCGCATATCTTACAGCGGTTCAGCTCGCTGGTTTTCTTTGTGTAGGTCTTCGCGATGAGCGGGAAGAGCTTGTCGTAGCTCCGCAGGATTTGATACTTCGTTCCCGGATGCTTTTCTTCCATCTCGTTGAGCCAGTCCCTTATTTCGGCCCTAAAGGCTTCAACCGCGTATGGGCACTCGCTTAAATCAACCTCAATGTTGTTCAGAACCGCGTAAAGGACTATCTCCTTCTCGGGAATCTCGCGGAGGGGCTTTATCCTCGGCACAAGCTCCGGATGGATTTCCTCGTAGTATGGGCCGGTTCTTCCTAAGCGGGCTATATCCCCGCGGAGAATGTTCATTATGAACATCTGAACTTCATCGTCCAGGTTGTGGCCCACCGCTAATTTATCTGCCCCGACGTCCTTGGCCGCGTAGTTTAAAAGCCATCTCCTCCAGACGCCACAGTAGGAGCAGGCGCCTACTCTTTCGCCCTTCTCGAAGCTCCCCATTATCTCAACGGTCTCGTCGAGCGTGAAGCCAATGTATTCCTTGAAGGAATAAATCCTGTGCTCTATCCCGAGTTTTTTCGCGTTCCTCCTCGCTATCTCCACGCTTGCCGGTCTGTAACCGGCTATACCCTCATCTATCGTTATAGCCACGAGTTCAAAGGGAAACTTCTCGCGGAGCTTCGCGAGGAGGTGCATCAGAACCACGCTGTCCTTCCCACCGGAAACCCCAACCGCTATCCTTTCCCCCTTCTCGATTAGGCGGTACTTCTTGACTGTTTCCTTGAACTTCTTCTCCACCATCTCGTTGAAGTGCTTGTGGCAGTAGTACCTCCCGGTGTAGCGTGCATGGTAAACCGCTGGTCTTCCGCACTTTGAACACTTTGGCATGGGTTCGGCTTAAGAAAAGGCTTTTAAAAAGATTAATGCTCCCACACTTGGGGAGTAATTATGGGATATAAGGTCTTCAAAACCGGGATTAGTGCTTTTGATGAGATGCTCGGTGGGGGAATTATAGAAGACGGTACCCTGCTCATTGTGTACTATACCGGTTCTTATGGGTGGACGCTGGGAGTTGAAGTATTCAAGGCATTTTTATCGAGAGGGTGGTATGGTATCATTTCCAATTACTCTTTTCCCTACGGACTTTTGAGGAAATATGCTATGGCCGTTAGGTTTGCCCTTCAGACCCTTGGGAGGGAAGACAGGTTAATGGTTATAGACGTTTTTGGCTCGGTCAATGGCATTCAGCCTAAAGAGTCCTTCGTTTATTCTCTAGGACAAGTTGATGGGAGTACTTTTTTGCCCAAGGTGCTTGCTCTCTACAAAAAGATGATAGAGGGGAGGCCGAAGAGAATAGGTATTACCGTAACTGTCGACGGTTTTGTTGAGATTTTCGGGGAAAATACTGGGATGAAGATCCTTAGAAGAAACATGGCTTTAAAGGAAAATTTCCCCCGCTCTAGGGACGAAGATGTCCTTAACGTATTTCTCATAAACAAGGATAGGGTTTCTCCCAGGTTTCTCTCATGGATTTCCCAGTACGCGGAGCACATTGTTGAATTTAAGCCGACTTCACGGCCGGGCGTTGAGGAAATTCGGGTTGTTAAATCCCTTCTTCCGGACTTTGAGCCGTCAAGGGGAATATTTAAATTCAAAAAGGGAAGGGTGGAAATCCTGCCTACCCTACGAGATTAAGGACTGCCGGTATAACGTTAACTGCCAAAAGGAACAGCCCGATTCCAATTGTGGCGTATCTAACGGGCTTGGCCACTTTCTCGGGCAGGTACTCCTTTATAACATCGTCTAGCATTCTGCCACCGTCGAGTGGAACCAGCGGGAATAGGTTCATGAGGCCTATCCCGATGTTCAGGAGGTAAATCCAGTAGAGCGAGAAGAACAGCGGGAGTATAAGCCAGTCGTGTCCAATCTTCGACTTCACGTGCTGGGTCGGCCTTATCCCTATGAATCCCTTCTCTGGATTTTCCGGGTTTTCGGCCAGCGTGAGCTTTAGGTTCATCTCCTTTCCATCCCTGATGACGGTGAGCGTTATGGTTTCTCCGGGCTTCGTCTTGTTCATAAGAGATATAAACTCCTCCATGGTTTTAACGCTCTGTCCGTTTATTGCGACTATAACGTCCCCTTTGTGGAGAACACCATCCGCCGGTGCCCCCTTGATTACTTCACTAACCCCTATACCATCAGGCACGAGGAGAGGGGTCACTGCGTAGCTGAGAATGAGAGCCGTTATTATTGCCGTCGTCACGTTTGCCATCGAACCGGCCCCGTAAACCCTGAGCCTGGAGCGCAAAGGAGCTTTTGAGAGCTTCTCCTCGTCTGGCTCCACAAAGGCTCCCGGTATTACGGCGAGCAGAACGAGGCCAACCGATTTGAGGGGAAGCTTTTCGGCCCTCGCTACAACACCATGGCTCAACTCGTGGACGACCATAACCACGGCGAGGCCTATCAGGCCGTACCAGAGGGGAATCGTCACACCAGGTATTACCAGCTGAACCCCTGAGGGACTTTTCTTCGTCTGGAGGGTCTTCAAAGCCGTCATGAAAAGGGCATAAAAGACGTAGGCCATTCCCATGTAGCCGAGGGCTATCCCTATGTCACCATAAACCTTCCAGAACCGGGGGTTGAGCTTTGAGAGTCTGTCTATGAAGCCGAGAAGCCTCTTGGTCCTCCACATTGCTATTAGAAAGTCAACGCTTAACCCCTCTTCCTTTTCTATGGGCTCTCCCGTTTCGGGGTCTATCTCCTTCTTTCCGAACAGGGAGTAGAGAACGAGCCAGAAGACGGTTATCGCCATTATCACTATAACCGCGGTGCTCACCATGGTTCAACACCCTTTTTCCGCTGGGCTAATCTCATTAGATGGTCTTATAAACGTTAGCGGACAAATCCGTGGCGATGGAAAGTTTGAGGATAGCCTTCGTCTACGACGTTATCTACCCCTGGGTCAAGGGCGGAGTTGAAAAGAGAATCCACGAGCTCGCGGTTAGGTTAGCAAAGTCCCATGAGGTTCACGTTTACGGTTACAGGCACTGGGAAGGAAGCCCCGACGTCGAGCGCGATGGGATTCACTACCACGGCACGGTTCGCGTTAGTAATCTCTACTCCGGCGGAAGGCGTTCAATGCTTCCTCCCCTACTCCATTCCATTTCTCTCATTTTCCGGCTCAAAGGTGAGCGCTTTGATGTTATAGACTGTCAGGCGAGCCCGTATTTGCCGGCACACTCCCTCAGGGTTCTCAGAAGGGAGAACGTCTTTATAACCTGGCACGAGTTCTGGGGAGATTACTGGTTCGATTACCTCGGTGCTCTTGGGTTTGTCGGTAAAACACTGGAGAGAGACCTCTTCTCCTTTGAAAGGCATATTTCCGTTTCCCAGAAAACGAAGCTTGACCTAATCGGGGCGGGCCTAAGAAAGCCGGTGTACCTGGTTCCCAACGGGATAGACCTGAACCTAATTCGCTCGGTAAAGCCCGCGGAACTTGAGTCCGACTTCATCTTCGTCGGCAGGCTAATTCCCGAGAAGGGTGTTGATTTTCTCCTAACCTCGCTAGCCATTCTCAAAGGCGAATTCCCTGACTTCAGGACTATTATCGTCGGCGACGGTCCGGAGAGAAGGAAGCTTGAACTTCTTGCGGGGGAGTTAGGGGTTGAGGAGAACGTTACCTTCACGGGCTTTCTGGATGATTACCGGGATGTCGTCTCGCTTATGAAAGCCTCTAAAGTTTTCGCTTTCCCATCAATGAGGGAGGGGTTCGGTCTCGTCGTTATAGAGGCGATGGCCTCTGGAATTCCCGTTGTTACAGTGAAACACCCTATGAACGCCTCGAAGTACCTCGTCGAGAACGGGAAGAATGGCTTCGTCGTTGATAACAGTCCCAAAGCGTTCGCGCAGGCCCTCCTCAGGGCACATGGGAGTTCCAAAAAGCTCGGCCTCTTCGCGCGGGAGAGGGCCAGACATTACGACTGGGACGATGTGGTAAAGACGCTCCTCAGGGTCTATCGGGGTGTGGGCTGATGAGAATCTGCCTAATCGTCAGGCGCGTTAGTGTGAAAGCTGGGGGGATAGCGGTCTACACGAGGAACCTAATGAGGGAACTGGTGAAAGAAGGACACGAAGTTGAACTTTCTCCTTCTGAGAGGTTCTCCTACCTTCTCTGGCAGTTTTTTAAAGTTCCCCTCTGGCTCGTTCGCTCCAGGTGCGACGTTTACCATGCCGTCGGCGTCATTGAGGGAATAACGCTCCCCCTTCTCAAGCCAAGGGCCGAGAAGAGGATAACCATTCACGACCTAATACCCCTGAAGCATCCGAGAAAGGGCCTAAAGGGTTTTCTGGAGAGGTTTTTCATTCGCCTTGGTCTTCTCTCGGCGAAGAGGTACAACGTGATTTATGCCGTGTCCCATCTCACCAAGGTTGACCTTGTTCGCCTCGGAGGAATCCCTGAGGATAAAATCCGTGTTGTTCACCAGCCGATAGGCGAGCGCTTTTTCACGGTTCCCAGAAAGTCTGGAAAGTTCAGGGAGCCGGGAACGTTTACCGTGGGCTACATCTCAAGGATGGACTACCATAAAAGGCATGCTCTCCTTGTTGAGCTCTTCAAGGGCTGGAACAACCCGAGCGCTAGGTTACTCCTTGCCGGAACTGGGGAAGAGTTCGAGAGGGTTAGAGAGCTCGCTGAAAGCGACAAACGGATAAGGCTCCTCGGATTCATACCCGATGAGGAGCTGGTTGAGTTCTATGACTCTCTGGATGTTTACGTCCATGCATCAAAGTACGAGGGCTGGGGACTGCCGATAGTGGAGGCTTTGGCGAGGGGAAAGCCCGTCGTGATTTTTGACGATGCGGAGATTCCAAATGAAGTAGCAACTTTTTGTTTGAGAATGTCTCCAGCGAGTTTTAACTTGGAGCTTGAGAAACTCCTTGAAAACAGAAAACACGCTAAAAAGCTCTCCATTTTAAAGTCAAAAGCCTTGAGAACTCTTCTTCACTAATTTTCCTCTGAATATGTTTTCTTTCCCTTATGGCTCTTGGGAGAGCTGAGAGAAGCATTAAATAACCCTCAGCAACCGCCTTTATTTTCCTTCTCAAGATAAAATTGTAGAGGGCATATACAATGTTACCTAGAACGTATAGAGGAGCGTACTTCTTTGGGAGGTTGATTATTGCACAAAGCAGATGACCCTTGAGGGAATGGGAAACTGCCAAGTCACTGATTTCAAGTCCTTTTGTGCTTTTTCCCCCATAGTGATAAGCTACTGCAGAGGGTTCATAGATTAGCTTTTCCCCTGCCCACCGTATTCTTGATGCTAAATCAGTATCCTCATAATAAAGAAAAAATAATCTGTCGTTGAATAATCCTGCTTTTTCAAGTGTCCTGGAGGAGTAAAGAGAACATGCTGCACAGACTGTGGAGACTTCTTCCCGATTATTGAACTCTCTAGACGGTCTAAACTTTCCCCTATCAAAGCTGTATCCGTTTTTTGAGTACTCCCCACCCGCGCTGTCAATTAGCTGGGGATTTCTCGCCCAAAGAATTTTGGGGGTAACAACACCTGCCTTGAGCGTTTCTGCACTCTCAACCAGCCTAGAAAGGGTTTCGGGAGTTACCAATGCATCATTATTGAGAAGAAGAATATAGTCCGGTTTAAGAACGGTAAGGGCGAATTTAATCCCAACGTTGTTTCCTCCACCGAACCCATAATTTTTTCTGTTTCTGATTAAAATGAGCCTTCTGTCTGGGTCTATCTTTTTGTAAAGAGCCATGTTAAATTTTCCTCTCCTAGCATCTTCTTCTGAGAGTTCAAATGTGTGGAGGGGTTTGTTGAGTGGGTTCATTGTAATGTACTTGGAGGTTAGTCCGATGTTACCTGCTGAATACTCTTTTATTTTTTCAACTGATTCATCTGTAGACGCGTTATCAACAACTATAACGTCATAATCTTCAAAATTGGAGCGATGGGCCGATTCTATTGCCTCGATTGTGGCTTGCCAGTTGTTCCAGTTTAATATAATAATTGAAACTCGTAATGGCATTGAACCACCGATATTATTATAAGTTTCGCTATTCTAAAAGTCTGTTGGTGGCGGATTTAATGGACGATGCTGTAAAGTCAGGAAGAATAAACTTATGCAAAATTATTTCATTTCCTGTTGTTCATGATTATCGAGGAAATCTGACCTTCATAGAACAATATAAGCACATTCCATTTGAGCTGAAACGAATATATTATCTTTACGATGTTCCTACGGGTGCTGTAAGGGGGGGCCATGCTCATATTTCATTAGAGCAAGTAATAATTGCAGTAAGTGGCAGTTTTGAAGTCGTGATTGATGATGGGTACCAGAAAAAGAGTTTCTTCTTGAACAGGCCTCATTATGGCCTTTATATTCCTCCGGGAATGTGGAGAGAGTTGGTAAACTTTTCCTCTAATTCCGTCGCTTTGGTGTTGGCTTCTGAAATTTATGATGAGAGTGATTACATACGGGATTACGACACATTCAAGCGCATGGTCAGGGAGGGGGTTTGGGATGAGTCTGATAGAAGAGTTGCAAAAAAAATATCAGGACTATAGCGAGCGCGTGGTGAGGGTAAGAAAAAAACTTGAGCAAAAGGGAGTTTTTATCCATCCTAATGCTCTCGTCGAGAGTGAACACGTTGGAGAAGGAACAAGAATCTGGGCATTTGCTCATGTTCTTCCAGGTGCAAAAATTGGTAAAAATTGCAATATCTGTGACCATGTATTTGTGGAGAACGATGTTATTGTGGGCGACAATGTTACAATAAAAAATGGCGTCCAATTATGGGATGGGGTAAGAATAGAAGATAATGTGTTCGTTGGGCCAAATGTAACTTTCACGAACGATTTACGGCCCCGGAGTAAGGTGTATCCTCCCGAATTCATTAAGACATATATAAAGGAGGGGGCAAGCATTGGAGCAAATGCTACTATAGTATGTGGGGTAACGATTGGACGGTGGGCAATGATAGGTGCTGGCTCTGTTGTTACTAGGGATGTGCCTGACTATGCGTTGGTTTATGGTGTTCCCGCAAGGTTACGGGGATGGGTTTGCGAGTGCGGAAGAGATTTAGAGTTTAATGAAAAAGGATACGCAAAATGTGTTTGTGGAAAAGAATATAAGAAAATCATAGATGAAACTGGTAACGAAAAAGTGGTGAGAGTGTTATGATACCGCTGGTAGACCTAAAACGGGAATACCGGGAGATTAAGGAGGAAATAGACCTCGCGATAGGCAGGGTTCTTGAGAGGGGATGGTTTATTTTAGGGGAAGAGCTTGTAGCTTTTGAAAGGGAGTTTGGTAAATACATTGGAACAAAGCATGTAATTGGTGTGAATTCTGGTTCAGATGCATTATATCTTGCTGTAAAAGCCTTGGGCATCGGAAAGGGGGATGAGGTTATAACGGTTTCTCATACTTTTATCTCAACTGTCGACGCTATCACAAGGAATGGTGCTAGACCGGTATTTGTTGATATAGACCCCGAGACATATACGATGGACGTATCCCAACTTGAGAATGCAATTACCGAAAGAACAAAGGCTATCATCCCGGTGCATATTTACGGCCATCCTGCTGACATGGCTCCCATAATGGAAATAGCAAATGATTATGGGCTGTATGTGATAGAAGATGCAAGCCAAGCCCATGGAGCGGAGTATAAAGGAAAAAAAGTTGGTAGTATTGGGCATGTGTCTTGTTTTAGTTTCTATCCCACCAAAAACCTTGGGGCATATGGCGATGCCGGCGCGATAGCTACAAATGATGATGAACTTGCTGATAAATTGAGAATGATGAGAAACTATGGGTCACCCCGGAAGTATTATCACGAGTTTGTGGGTGTTAATAGTAGACTCGATGAGATTCAAGCGGCTGTTTTGAGAGTGAAGCTAAAGTATCTGGATAAGTGGAACCAAAGAAGGAGGAAAATCGCTCAGGTATATAAAGAGCTCCTAAGGGATACAGATGTAATCACGCCTATTGAAAAAGAATGGGCTAAACATGTTTACCATTTATATGTTATCCAACATGGCAAACGGGATGAACTTGAGAAGTGTCTCCTTAGTAAAGGTATACATGTTCAGATACATTACCCTGTTCCAGTTCATCTTCAACCTGCGTATACTAAGCTTGGTTTCAATGTGAAGCTACCCATTACAGAACGTGTGTCCCAAAGAATACTATCAATCCCAATGAGTCCTTGGCTTAGTGAGGAGGAGGTAGAATACGTCGCAGAGGCTATTAGGGGGTGTCTTGTTGCCACGTAATCTCAAAGTCACTTGCATAATGCTTGCAAGGAATTTAGTTTCTCAGGGATATCCATTTTTAGAAGCAATTTTGTCTGTGCTTCCTTATTGCGATGAGCTGATGATATGTGAGGGTTATAGTGATGATGAAACGTATACAATCCTGAAAAAACTTCAGAAAATACATGAGGATAAAGTTTTTATAGTTCGGAAGAAGTGGGTGTCAAATAAAAGAATAAAATCCCATGTTTTTTCGGACCTCTTAAATGAGATTATAGACGAAAGTTCTGGTGACTACATTTTAAAGCTTGACCCTGACCATGTTTTTGAGAGGGATACGATAGAGTATTTATTGTTCCTAGCAAGCATGTACCGTAATGTCAAGATTTTCTATGCGCCCTACCTCTATTTTGTTGGGAATTGGGTTATTAAGCCTGAACTATGGGCTCCTACCTTTTTCAAAAAAGATGACCATATTAGACTACTTGGGGACAGTGGCAGTGTATTTTTTACTCCCCTGGGGATTCTGGAAAACATAATAAAAAACATACGACATCCATTGAATGTTTTAAAGTCAATTCATTACGCGTATGTGCCCAAACCTGTGCATCATTACTACGCAATTTTCCCAGGGAATTACATTAGAAGAATAGAGGAACACAAAAAGTTTTACAACAAACACAATTGGACATACTATGATGAGATATTAAAACGGATAAAAGGAATTAAAAATTGGGATACCTTCTGGAGGATTATAGCAAAGGAACTTGTTGAAAAGACGTGGGAGTGGTACGGTCCTAGAAAGGTCATAAAATACACTGGTGAGTTGCCAACCCTTATAAAACCTCTCTGGGGAGAGTGGAAATACCGGGTCAGATTTGAACTCATATCAAGCGAGGGTAGCGAGGATGGGGGAGCTACCTAACTTAATAGTTATTATATTAGATACCCTTAGGAAAGACTATGATATTCCCGTTAGAAATGTGTTGGAAAAGTTTGGATTTGTCTCCTATGAGCGGGCAATAGCTCCCGCTCCTTGGACTGTTCCGAGTCATGCTTCAATGCTCACGGGACTGTATCCTGCTTTGCACGGAGCTCATGAAACAAAAAAGAGGAAGATACCTAGTGTTAAACTCGATAAAAAGGACAATCTACTAACTTTTAAATTGAAGGAATTTGGGTATGACACCGTTCTATTGACCTCCAACTTTTTCGTCCATCCTCATTTTGGCTTTGTTGGATTTGATAATGTCTACTATGTCCCACCACTACCTGAGATAAAGCTTTTGTCTGATTCAGAGAGGCAGATACTTCGAAAAATTGTCCAGAATCAAAGCAACTTCCGCAGAATATTTTTAGAGCTGGTGCGAAAAAACCACTATAGATTGCTCTTAAAGGGAGGAACTCAATACTTGATGCAGACATTTTATAAACATTTTTTGCCCTGTTTAAGCATTGGCCGACTGAAAAAGGGATATCACAAATTATATCTTACCTAGACAGATATCTCTCCAAAAATAAGTCCGAGAATATGTTTATCTTTATAAATTCAATCGAAATGCATGAACCCTATCTCGTCAACGACAATTTAAAAATCTTATCGGATAATCTAAAGATGAATTCTTTGGACATGAGTCTAGTGACTGCGTGGAGACAAAGATATGTAACGGAATCTGAGTATCTTGGGAAAAAACTATTTGAGTTGCTTTCTGTTCTAAGAAAGCACAATGTCTTAGATAACTCCCTTGTCATTGTAACGAGTGATCATGGTCAGTTACTTGGTGAGCATGGTAGAATTGGCCATGGGAATTTCTTGTACGATGAGTTATTAAGGGTTCCTCTCTTTATAAAATATCCCCAATGGATGTCCCCTACCTCGGATAAAACATCGGTTGGTGGCTCTTGGATTAGTTTAACGTCACTTAAATCCCTTATTACACACGTTGCTCTTGGTAAAATACCTTCGAAAAAGGTGCTGTTCTCTGATACTGTTTTTGCAGAGTCCTATGGAATTGCGGGGAGGGTCGCTATCAATTCAAAACGAGAAAAACTATCTGTTAAAAAACTTGAAAAGTATCGTATTGCAGTGTATCATAGAGCATTCAAGGCAATCTTTAACGTTAATGATTGGAAGTTTGAATGCATTAAGCAGTATGACCCAACGACAGAAATTGATGACGTTATATTGAGGCGGATGAAAAAAGAAATTACGAAATTTTTACGAGTAGTTACATCCACCAAAATATCTTCCATACGTTAGAATATCTCATCCCTTGCGAGTATGGAGAGTAGTCTCTCTTTGAAGGGTTTTATAACATCAGCATCCTTTGTAGGGTTGAGCTCATGTTTGTCCCTATCAAGAGAGAATAGCCATTCAACTTTGTCATCTGGGGCATAGAGTAATTTCCAATCCTTTACAATAAATGCCTTTTTTTCATAGCCATACCCAGTGGCCTCGCTAAGAATGAACTTTTTTGGTCGTTTGAGAAGAGACCGCCCGTCTGTTTTATACGGCAGCTCGACTTCCCATAAATCCATGATTGTGGAAAATACATCAACAAGGGAACGTCCTTTAATCTTAACTTTCTCTATTGGCCCTTCAATTGCAAGGGGAACTTCTATAATCTCATTGAAGACATTATGACCGTGTCCCACACCATAGATTTCCCTGGGGTCATAGAAGTATTTGGCTTCAAGTTTTGAATGTTCCCAGAACTCTTCCCCGTGATCGGCCGTAAAAATAAGGATAGTATCCTTTAGCAATCCTATCTTTTCAAGGCTATTATATAGTTCTTCAAACAGCCAGTCTACGTATCTGATAGTGTTGTCATACAGCAAAATTTTATTCTTCTTAAATTTTTCAAATTCTTTACCTTTTTGTTCCTCTATGCGCTGAAATGCCCATCTCTCAATGTTTGGCATGTTCTCAACTTCCCCAAAATAGTTCCTGAACTCCTTCGGGGGATTGAGAGGTTCGTGGGTGTCCCCGAGATGGATATATGCAAAAAAGTTTTTGTTTTTTTCTTTTTTGGCCCATCTTAGAAAGTCATTTATCAACGTAATTCCCCTGGTTTCTCCGGGATAAATTTTTACAGGACTCCTTCCCTTCATGGGGAAGGACGCAACGTCTATGGAAGTCGCAAAATATACATCGTAACCATTTAGGGCACTAATCTCCGGTATTGTTAAATACCTCCGTCTTATTCCCTTAATGTTTCTTGGATTATCAAAGTTTCTGAGCTTGGAGTGGATATATGCTCCATGATTATGGGGATACATCCCGGTCATAATTGATGCAACAGAGGGATGAGTCCAAGGTGCCGCGGATACTGACTTTCCTTTTATCGGTAGGGAATTCAAAAAGGGAGTCGTATCTCGGTCATAGTTGTTGAGGCTCGTGTTCTTAAATCTCATGCAGTCTGCAACGACGATGATAACGTTGAACCTATTTCTTATCCTTACGTCTGTACCTTTTATATCCTTCAGCCTGTTTCTAAATGCATTGTTGTATTCTCTTTCTTTCTTCATTCTGTATCCAAGATGTAAGACCCTCTTTATTGGTTTAGCACGTAATGCAAGATTTTTCACTGACATTAGATATATCCTCCTTGAGGTATCTTTTTAAGCCATCTTTCCATGGTGGCATTTTGATATTGAGCCTATGGAGTTTCATGTTTTCAAGTGCTGAAAATTTTGGCCTCCTAGCTAGTCTGTTGAGCTCACTTGACTTTATGGGTTTTACCCTAACGTCCCAGCCCAGAATTTCAAATATAGCTTTAGCGAACTCATACCATGAGCAGTAGCCCTTGTTCACCATGTGGTAAACTCCGAACTCCGGCTTTAGCTTTAAGAACTCTTTCAAGGTCCTAGCGACGTCCATCGTATATGTCGGGCTCATGAACTGGTCGTCCACAATTTTCAGTTCATCACCCAGCTTTGCTCTTTCAATGACCCAATTTACAAAGTTGCCACCCTTTCCCCTAGCACCGGCCTTCCCGTACAGGCTTGCAACCCTGATGATGTAGTACTTCCTAGAATAATTCCTCGTGAAAATCTCTCCAGTATACTTGCTCGTCCCGTAGACGTTTATTGGATTTGGGACATCTTCCTCAATATAGGGTTTTCCTTTCTCGCCGTCAAAGACGTAGTCCGTGCTGATATAGACGTTGATTGCGTCAATCTCACTGGCAATCCTCGCAACGTTCAGCGCACCGATGGCGTTGACCGCAAAGGCCTTCTCTGGATAAAGCTCGGCGTCATCAACCCTGACGTATGCAGCCGTGTTGATTATGATGTCCGGCTTCAGCTCTTTCAGAACTTTCAGGGTTTCTGGAATGGTAACGTCTAAGTCTTTGTGTGTCAGGGGAATAACCTCAAAAGAGGAATCCTCCTTAAGTATTTCAACTATATCCGTTCCCAGTTGACCATTTGCGCCAATGACCGCAACCCTCATCAGATAAACCACCTCAAAAGACCCATCCCCTCTTAATTGCCTCCTTTAGTGTCGGCCATTTCTTGTCTTTTTCCGAGACTACTGGATTATCAACGGGCCAGTTTATGCCTATCTCTGGATCGTTCCAGATTATTCCGCCCTCGTGGTCTGGCGCGTAGACGTTGTCCACCTTGTAGACTACTTCAGCAACGTCACTAAGCACGACAAAGCCATGGGCAAAGCCCTTTGGAATGTAGAGTTGCCACTTGTTGTGCTCGGAGAGTATGACCCCTATGTACTTGCCAAACGTTGGTGAGTCCCTCCTTAAATCCACGGCAACATCGTAGATAACACCTCGTATGACCCTAACAATTTTGGCCTGAGCGTAGGGCTCGCGCTGGAAGTGGAGACCCCTTAAAACACCGTATTTCGAGCGAGAGTGATTGTCTTGAATAAATTCCTCCTTTATCCCTGCTTTCTCAAAATCCGGTTTTTTGTAAGTCTCCATGAAAAAGCCCCTCTCATCTTCAAAAACACGGGGTTTGATTAGAATAACATCTGGAATTTCAAGGTGTCTGAACTCGAACGGCACTTTTACCACCCTATCTTCCACGGTGTTGGGTGGAGAATCTTCTCGTTTACCAGTGGCCTCCACCACCATTCGTTTTCAAGATACCACCTGACCGTCTTCTCTATGCCTTCCTCAAAGCTGTACCTTGGCCTCCACTTCAAATCCCTCGTTATCTTCCACGAATCGAGCGAGTACCTTAAAT
>NZ_JALVAO010000053.1 GCF_027011145.1 Thermococcus sp.
CGAAATTGAGTTCATAGGTAAAGTCGTTGAGGGAACTATGGACGACCTCCGCGAGGCAGCGAACAGGCTCAGGAAGGAGAGGCGCGTTATCGTTCTCATAAGCAGGGAGGGACACTTCGTCGTGGCTGTTGGCGATGGCCTTGACCTCAAAGCGGGCGAGCTGGCGAAAGTGGTAACGAGCGTTGCCGGCGGTGGCGGAGGCGGAAGGAAGGAACTTGCCCAGGGAAGAATCAAGAACCCGCTGAAGGCCGAGGAGGCCATTGAAGAGGTGAAGAAGAGACTCGGCTGATTGCTTGGGGATTTACTTTTTTCTTACTTTGGATAGACGATATTCTTTTAAGCCCTCCCTTCTAACGTTGGCCGGTAGAAATGAGGAACGGTCTTAGAATAGTCCGCGAGTCTTTCACCAGTGGTGAAATGCTTTCTTTAGTCATCGTTGGTTACACATCTCTTCTTTGTGGAGATTTTTCGGAGCATAGAAAGGAGGGGATAAAATGAGAGCACTCTTTAAACTCGAAACGCGTCGTCTATCTGTCTTTGTTCTCATTGCCTTGGTTCTCACGCTTATTACTTTGCTTGCTGATGTGGAGATCTCTCCTGTAGTTCCTTATATCGTTCTCGGTTTTCTCCTCTCCTCGGTTTTTCCAGCCGGTTTAGCCACGGGCTTGGAGCTAATCCTCTCAAAGCCCTTTAAGAGGATTGAAGTGTTTGTAGGCTTTCTGCTCTCGCACATGCTTTTGGCACTTATTGTGGTCTTTCCAGCACTCGTGAAGCCCACGGCATTCCTCTATGCAATTTTTGCCCTTCCGTTTCTCCCGCTGGGATATCTTACAGCTTTTCTCATGAGAAATCCGAAAAGAACCCTCCTTGTCGGTACTCTGGTTTTCCTAATCCTCACGTTCGTGCCCATGGGGTATATAGATATGAAGGTTCAAAACGATGCCCAGAAGATTCTGGGAATCAAAACCTTGGCGGATTATGAGTCCAAAAAGGCCGAGTATTCCCACCTTGTTCATGCTCTCGAACGGAGGTACGGCAACTACGCCTTTTTCTCTCCAGGAGTACAGCTTGAACTCTTTTCTAGGGATCTGGGCTCTGAGGATATGGGTGATGCGTACCTGAGGGTTGGAATCACGATTGGTTTTACAGTACTATTGCTATCCCTTTCCCTGTTGATTTTCCTCCGTTTCGAACCTGGAGACTTCCTCAGGCCTTCAATTCCAGCGGTGTATTTCAGATTTCTCCCCTGGTGGGTTCGGAAGGAGGTCGCGGGTTTGTGGGCCTCGCGTGCTTTCTTTGTGTTTTTAATAGTTCTCCTCCTGCCGGTTGGTAGGATAATGAAGGCCTTCTTTGCCCTCTTTCTTCTTCCACTCTCCGTGATTGAGCTTCTCTCCGAAAATCCCCTTTTGATTCTCAGCAAACCTGTTGGGAGAACATATCTGATAAGGCGTTTTCTTGTGATTTCAGGACTTTTTGCCCTTTTCACTCCCGTCCTGGGTTTTTCCCTTCCAGTGGTGCTCTTCACTGCAACGGTCGCCTTTTTGACGGGGCTCTTCAGCAGGAAACTGGCACTTGCCCTGCTACCGTTCCTCGCACTCATTATCAGCCCAGCACTTCAAGAGGAATCACTATTGGTGGCTTTCCTGTTCATGGTTCTCATTCTTCCATTCATTGCCTTGGCTTACATGCGTGCGATGAGAATGGAGTTGGGCAGATGGGAGGGAGCCAGATGAGAAAACCACAGGCAATGGTCTGGATAAAAAGTGGGGAAACAGCGCTTTTCCTCCTCTCCCTCTTCCCGGCTGTAGCGGTTGAGATAGATGTTTACGGATTTACCGCCCATTACCCAAATATTCCGGCCGAGGAGCTTGCCCATCTTATCACCGCCGACCTGCTCGCCAAATGGCCTCCAAATTTCATCAAGTTCCTTCGGGTCCCCCCAATCTTAATCCTGCTCCTCTCGCGCTTCGGCTCGGACTTCGGCGGGGTAACGTTACGCTCCTCCTTTCAAAGCCCCTCACGAGGAGGCGCTATTTCCTAAGCTGAGCCCTTGAAGGGTTAAAGCTAACCCTAATCTCCGCCGTTGGAATAATTCTCTCAGGAGTGCCTGCGATGATAACCCGAGGTGGTTTACCTCGCAATTTCGTGGTTCAGGTTTAAGAAAGCTGACCTGAGGTGATAGAATGTGGGGGTTTGAGGTGGAGTTGAAGAAAAGCATCAGGACGAAGAAGTTCTGGCTGATATTAGTTTTGATTTTGCTAGTCTATGCGATGGCATTCAGGGAGATTAGGAACAACCTTGAAGATGTTGCAAACCCAGAGGGATTACTCGTCGCGAGCCTCACGGGCTACATAGCAACCAGTGCCTTTCTATTTATTGGAGTCTACGCTCTCATGGCTGGAGCAACGGCTGTGAATTCCGACCTCGAGAGCGGAACTGTAAGGATAGCCCTCAGCAAGCCCGTTACGAGGGTATACTACCTCCTCGGAAAGTTCTTTGGTCAAGTGGTCAGCATAGTCGTGGCAATAACCTTCGCGACCCTACTATCATTTGCAATAACAAAATACTACGGCCTCTCCCTTAGCACTTCCCTGCTGAGCGACTTGGTTCTTTCGAATGTCCTTATTTTGTTTGCAATGCTCCAGCTCCTCGCCCTTGGCCTGTTAATTTCCACTTTCGTGCGCTCCTCCAACACCGCCGTAGGGGTGGCCCTCGTAATATTCTTCGTTACGGGTCTCGTCATGTCCCAAGTAGTGGATAATCTCGCTAAGGACAGGGTCAACGCCAAGTTTGGAATTCACAGTCCCCGGGACTTTATGAAATTAACCCCAGATGAGAAAACTGCCTATCAGGAAAGACTTGTGGAAGTTAAGAAGGAGTACCATCTAAGGTACCTCTTTTATGTGCCTCAAGTGCTTATGCTAGATATCTTCAATGACGTAGATAGAATCACGTTCCACTCGGACCGTACTTACACCGTTGAATACCTTGGGGTTAAGCATGCCCTCTCACAGAATCCCGTTCAAACTGGAGTTATAGCGGGCCTTATTCCCGTTTACCTCGTTCTGGCATTAATCAGGTTCAAAAGAATGGATTTGAGGTGATGGTGATGATTGTGGTTGAGAATCTTAATCAAGACTTACAAGGATGTCAGGGCCTTCGTTAGGGAGGAGTTGCACGACTTCGTGGCTTCTCAAGGGGCAAAAATCCTGACAATGCAGGTGAAGGAGCCAGGCTTGGAAGAGAGATTCCTAAAACTCCTAGAGTAGGTTTTTTAGCCCTTCAACCTACTTTTTTTGGGTGTCCAAAATCAAGGTCAAAACCCTGACGCGGGAAATAGTCTCCCTGGCGGAAGAGCTCGGCCTGAAAGCCGTTCCAGAGTACAGAACGCCGGACGGAACGCGGATAGACGTGGCTATCCTAAACGGTGAACAAAGGCTCCTTGCCATCGAGCTTGAGGCCTCTTTCAAGTGGTTTCCCCAAAGGTTGCTCTACGATATCGTGAAGGCGCATAGGGCGGGGTTTCCTGAGCTGTGGGTGGTTTCCAACTTCAGCTCAAAGCCGGGCTGGGTTATGAAGTACGCGGAAGAAATTGGCCTTTCCCTCAGAATAATTGGAGAGGGGAGCGTTCTCCAGGAGCTCAGGACTTCTCTTCCTTCCGGTACTTGATGTATATCACGTCTTCCGCATGCCAGAACGGAACCTTTTCCCCGATGACCTTTATCTCGGGGCTTTCTCCCTCGTAGACTATCTTTCTGGTCAGCTCCTTGGAAAGCTGGAACTGGACGTAAACTTCTGGTGGCAGGTTGTCCTTGTCCACTGTGATTTTGAACTCGTCGGTTCCCTTGTATGTCTTGTTCCCGTAACGAACAAGGTAGCTCGTTCCTTCCGGGAATTTAATCGTCAGTTCAAATGAGCTTATCTTTGGCTTTATGTGCATGGCAAAGAGCCCGAACCCGTCCTTTGTGACGAAAGTAACGCTCTGGTTGTCTATGTAGAAAACCTCCTTGTAATCTATGGTTGCTGGCGGTAGCTGTGCGGTCTTGAAGGCGTATGCAACGAGCGCGATGGTAATAATAGCCATTATGGCGAGGGCCTTGTTCATTTTCGTCACCTTGGAGAAGTTTGTTCAACCTATTTATTAACGCTTTTGTGTAGGTAATTACGTCTAAAAAGCGAAATCAGAGCCCGGTGGGCTCGTCTATGAAGAAAACGTCAAGGTCAAAGCGTTCCCTCAAAAGCCCCATCAGAGCTTTGACGCCGAGCGTTTCGGTCTTATAGTGACCCGCCACCAGAACGCTCTGGGGCAAATCCACCGCCGTTAGGTAGTCGGCGTGTCCAAATTCGCCGGTTATTAAAATGTCTATGCCCTTTCTGTAAGCTTCCTCAAGGGCGAACGCCCCAGCCCCGCTGACCGCTCCAACGGTTTTGATTTCCCTTTTTCCGAACTCGTAGGTTTTAACCGTCGTGTCGAGCTTCTCCGCTATTATCTGGGCCACCTTCTCGATTGGCTGTGCCTCCTCAAACTCCCCCCAGAAGCCTATGCTCAGTCCTCTGTACTCGCCGAAGGGTCCCTTTGGTTCCAAGCCTAGGAGCTTTAAAAGCCCAACGTTGTTTCCAACCTCTGGGTGGGCATCCAGCGGGAGGTGAGCAACGTAGAGGTTTATTCCGCTCTCTATGATGGCCTTAAGCCTCTTGTAGTGTATTCCCGTGATGTAGTTCAGTCCGCCCCAAATCATGCCGTGGTGTACGATAAGCATGTCGGCCTTCCCTTTAACGGCCCTTTCGATTGTTCTCAGGGTGGTGTCAACGGCGAAAGCCACCCTTTCAACCTCTTCCTTTCCCTCGACCTGCAGGCCGTTGCTTGACTTGTCTGGATAAGCCGAAATCTGTAGGTACTCGTCAAGAAAAGCAACGAGCTCGTCGCGGTTCATCTTCCACCCTCCAGCAGGTTTTTGATTTTATTCCCATCGAGGGCTATAACGTTTTCTGGAACGTTTTTGAGACTTCTTGCTACGATAAGATAATGGACTTCACCCTTCCATCCGGTTAGTTCAACCTTCTTCTTCAAGTCCTCAATGAGCCTTTCTCCGTCATGAGCTCGCTTTCTCCACTTGCACTCACCGAAGAGTGCCCTCTTTCTCTCGGCGTCGAGGGCTACTATGTCAATCTCGTATGTTCTTCTCTTTCCACCCTCCCGATGATGGCCCCAGTGTCTTCCCACTAGTGCTGGCTTAAAGGGGAGGTAATCCTCAGCAAATCTCAGGATTTCTCTGCAGGTGAAGTCGAACATCTTTCCAACGTAGTCGGGGAGGTTCCCTTTAACGTCTTCCCACAGCTTTTCCCTGTTTAGTTCGTACTCGCTCAGCTTCGGTTGGATAAAGCGGAACCAGAAGTTCAGGAATGGATGTTTTATGTATAGAACGCTTCCCTTTCCTAAGATGGCCTTATCGTAGCCGACCAGCTTGAAGTAGTTCACGAGCTCGTGGAGTTGCCTCGTTATTGATGTCTCTTTCCTGTTCAAATATCCCGCTATCTTGCCCGGCGAAGTTGCCCCGTTGGCTATCGCTTCAAGGATGTCATAATAAAGGCCGGAGCGCTTCCCAAACTCCAGTGAGAGTATTCTCGGAACTTCCTCTTCGAGGGGAGCTGAATACGAAAATATAAGCTCCTCAAGAATTCTTTCCGCGTTCTCGCCCTCAAGCCCTTCATCTTCAACCGCTACCCAGTACCGGGGAAAACCTCCAAAGACCGAATATAGAACAATGAAATCGTCGATGTTCTCAATCCTAAGTTCTTTTGCCATCTCATAGCTCCCTTTAATGTTGAGGGGTTCAAGACGGAGCTCCCGCTTTATCCTTCCGTAGAGGGGTTCCTTCGAATCTTTGAACAGTCTTTCCATCATTCCAACCGTCGAACCTGTAAATATCATTAGAAGGTTTTTCTTCTCCTCCCTTTCATCTATGAACCTCTGGAGGGTCGGGTAAACGGCTGGCTCGACGAAACGGAAGTCCTGGAACTCGTCGAAAGCAACTGTTCCCTCGAAGCGCTCGAAGAGGACCTCAAAAAAGTCCTCCCAGCCCTTCAGTTTTTCCCTCTTTCCGAGCACTCCATTTTTCCTCATTATCTCGGAATATTCCCTTAAGAGGGACATGGAGCTTTTTCCTCTGTTGACGAAGAAGTAGAGGTCTCCCTCCCTTAAAAACTCGCGCAGGAGTCTCGTTTTTCCTACTCGCCTGAGGCCGTATATCGCCACGGTGTACAGCTTTTTCCGAGAGCGTTCGCGGGCTTTCTTCAGTAATTCAATCTCTCGCTCCCTGTCCACGAAGCGCATTTTATTCACCAACTGAATTATTCACTAAGTGAATATAAACTTTGTTCCCGGCAAACCCTTTTAAAACCCAGCCCTACATCGAGCGAGAGGTGTCGTTATGGGCGAGTTTGAGAGGGCCGTTGAGGAACTCGCGAGGCTGATTATGGACGGAAAAATCAAAAGCAGGGAGGAACTCAA
>NZ_JALVAO010000054.1 GCF_027011145.1 Thermococcus sp.
GTCCTTCACCTTTATGAACCACTGCTTCTTTGGAAGGAGTTCAATGGGTGCCATACAGGAGCTCCTCTCGGTGTGCCTCAGAACGCGGTGCTTTATCTTCTCCTTCTTGTAGAGGAGGCCCATCTTCTCAAGGTCTTCGGCTATCTTCTTTCTCGCCTCCTCGGTCTTGAGGCCTGCGTAGGGGCCGGCCCTCTCGTTCATCGTTCCGTCCTCGTTGATTGCTATAATCACCGGCAGGTTGTAGCGCTTCTGCCAGACAACGTCCTGCTCGTCACCGTAGGTACAGTTGTAGACCGCTCCGGTTCCAAAGCTCGGGTCAACGTCTTCATCCGCTAAAACCGGGACTTCGCGCTCGAATATCGGGAGCTTCACCTTCTTCCCTACGACGTCCTTATACCTCTCGTCGTCTGGATGAACAAATACAGCGACACATGCCGGCATGAGCTCGGGCCTAGTGGTCGCTATCGGCACGTAACCACTTCCATCAGCCAGGGGGAGCTTGATGTAGTAGAGGTAACCCTCTTCCTCGACGTAGCCAACCTCAGCTTTGGCAAGGCTCGTCCTACAGCGCGGGCACCAGTAGACTGGGTGTTCGGCCTGGTAGAGGAGGCCTTTCTTGTAGAATTCGATGAGGGACTTTTGGACTGCTGCTTTATACCAGTCGTCCATCGTGTGGTACTCCAAATCCCAGTCCGCCGAATAGCCAATCCTTATGAACTGGTTCCTCATCGCTTCGATGGCCTGCCACGTCCATTCGATACACTTCTGGAGGAACTTCTCCGGCTGGTCCTTGCTTATACCGAACTCCTTCTCTACCTTCAGCTCTGTTGGCAAACCATGGTTGTCGAAGCCCTGCGGGAAGAGAACGTTGTAGCCGGTCATTCTCTTGTAGCGCGCGATAATGTCAATCCACGTATGGCTCAGAACGTGGCCGAGATGGAGCGTTCCGCTCGTGAAGGGCGGAGGAGTGTCTATAGCGTAGCTCGGTCTCTTTTCGTCGAGCTCGTATTTGTAAATCTTCTCATCGAGCCAGAACTTCTGCCATTTCGGCTCAATCTCGTTCGGGTCGTAGTTCTTGGGGAGCATAGGCATCACCTTTTCGGTTTTTTGAAGATGAAATACCCTCAGAAAAGTGGCTTAAAAACTTTGATGGTGGTGCCGGAGTCAGGACTACCCCAGAAGGGCGGAATGCATTGAGTTCAGGGATCGAAATATGAACCACGGTGGACGATAGGCACCACCGAAGTATAAAAGTGGGCAGGGTTTAAAAGTCTTGCTCCCCCTTGAGGGTTGCAAATGCTTCAATAAGCTTTGCATTCTCCTCGGGCTTCCTCACCGAGAAGCGGATGAACTCTGGCAGGCCGAAACTCGTGCAGTCCCTCACGAGGATTCCCAGCCTCTTAAGGGCTTCTACAACTTCTCCCGCGTTCCCAACGCGCTTGATGAAGAAGTTGGCGTCGCTTTTAACTCCCAAAGCTTTCTCAAGTCTCTCCTTCTCGCGCCAGATTAGGGGCATAGTCTTCCTCAGGTGCTCAAAGTTGTCCTCAAGAAGAAACTCAAGGAAAGCCACACCCGTTGAGCCTATACCCCACGGCATTCTGACACTTTTGAAAGCCTCCGGAAAGCCGAGAATGTAGCCAACCCTAATCCCGGGCAGGCCGTAGCTTTTTGTGAACGTCCTGAGCTTTACGAGGTTTTCTCCCTCCGGGCTTTCGGCGTCTTTAACGAAGTCTATGAAGGCCTCGT
>NZ_JALVAO010000055.1 GCF_027011145.1 Thermococcus sp.
GATAATGGAGATGTTAGCCCAGTTCGATCCGCTCCTCTACGGGAGCGTTGCCAGGGGAGACGTCAGGCGGGACAGTGACATCGACATCTTCATCCCTGTGAGGGTTCCGAGCTACCTCATCGAGCTGGCCTTGGAAGACCTAGTGAGGCGGAGAAAGATCGTCATGGCAACTCCCTGGCACCTCATCAAGGGCGTCATTAAGATTGACGAGGAGACAACCATCACCTTCCCCCTCATCGAGCCTAATGATAGGGAGCTTGACTTCTACCGCTGGGGTGGGGCTATCGATCTCTGGAGCGTCAAAACGAAGGAGCGCGTTCCCGGGGTGAACAAGAAGCTCATCCTCATCGTCCCGACGGAGAGGGGCCACATCGAGCGCGAGGTCATTGGTAGGGAGAGCGAGGTCGCGAAAACCCTCGGGGTGAGCGTTGAGGTCGTTACGGAGCGCGTCCACGTGCTCACGAGGCGCGACAGGATCGGGAGGACGGGGATCTACATAAACGAGGAGGTTCCGGACTGGATGAGTTTTGAGGAGGCCCTCAAGATAATAGCCGACCGCGACCCCAACGTGAGGAGGAAGGTGAGGGAGCGGGGAGGGGTTTAGCAACCCTTATATCTTTCAAGACAGAAGGAACCTTGGTGGGAGAGCGTGGAAACCGTTAAGGTTGAGGTTCCCAAGGAGTTTGAGAAAAAAGTCAAGGAGTACCTCCAAGAGCTTGAAAAGAGGCGTGAGATTCTGAAAAAGACGGCGGGAATACTGAAAACCGAAAAGTCCGCCGAAGAGCTGAAGGTGGAGATTTATGAGGAGCTTTATGGTTGACTCCACCGTTCTTGTCGAGCACTTGAAGGGAAACCCCGAGGCCACTGAACTTCTTGAGGCTCTCATTGAGGGGGATGCAGAAGGGTATATCAACGAAACCGTTGCCTCAGAAGTCATTTTTGTGTATCTAAAGCTCAAAACTGGCAGGAGCTTTAGAACGCTTAAGAAAAAACCAGATTTGGTCAAAGCGGTCCAAAAAGGACCTGTTTATGAGCTTCTATCTCTGTTCAAGTTTCTCGACACAAACGAATTCGTGTTTGCCATTTCCAGGAGATTGGTCGATGAATACGGCCTCCTTCCCAATGATGCGATGATTGCCGGGGCGGCCCTCTTCTACAAGCTTGATGGGATAATAACTCTCGATAAAGACTTTGAGAACATGGCACGGAACGAGAATCTTCTGTTAATTTTGTCCCTCGAGGAACTCTCAAGGGTATAGCGGACTGTATACAGTACAGCCCTTTATAAACCCGTGTACTGTATGCAGAACAACACCCCAATGAGAGATTCTGGAAAGGGGTTAAAAGGGAAAGAAAATCAGCCCTGACAGCACTTCTCCTTTATGCTCGCCGGCAGGATCTCCTTGAAGCCGGTGTACTTCCAGAGCGCCCTCGGTAGCTTTACAACGCCTTCCTCCGTCTGGTGGTTCTCGAGGATGGCAACTATTGCCCTCGATGTGGCTATTGCCGTTGAGTTGAGCGTGTGGAGGAACTTCGGCTTCTCGTGGGTCTTGTCGCGGTAGCGGATGTTCAAGCGCCTCGCCTGCCACTCGGTACAGTTGCTCGCGGAAACGACCTCGCGGAACTTGCCCTGGCCGGCCATCCAGGCCTCGATGTCGTACTTCTTTGCCGCAACGTAGCCGAGGTCGCCGGTGCAGATGTTGACCACCCTGTACGGGATCTCCAAAGCCTGGAAT
>NZ_JALVAO010000056.1 GCF_027011145.1 Thermococcus sp.
CCAGAAGGATACACCCTCCTCATGCTCCACCACGCCCTTCAGTCAAGGAACGTTAAGGCCGAACGGAAGAAGGGGATTGAGGATATCTACAAAATCTTCCCGAACCTTGACGAGGAGGGCGAAATACTCTTAATCCAGACGTATCTCGATGGGAACCCGGTAAACAGGGTTGCAAGCGGACAGACCGTTGAAGACTTTCCGGTTCAGGACGTCTACATCGTTGGCGACGCCTACAAGCCCCCCGGCGGAATAGAAGTTGAGGGAATAGCTCTCGGCGTCATGAGGACTCTTGAGCGACTCAACCTTGGAAGCTTTTCGGAGTGGTATTTGTGAAGGAAAGTTTTTGAGCATCTTTTCTTTACGTTTTCCAATTAAGTTTACCACCCACCGAACCTTTTTCAAATGAACATCGTTGGCACCTAACGAACGTTTTTATTCTCAGGTTCAGACTTATTCATCCCGGGGTGATGCTCATGAAGAGAGTCGTCATAGCCCTTGGCGGTAACGCAATCCTCCAGCGCGGTCAAAAGGGAACCTACGAGGAGCAGATGGAGAATGTGAGAAAGACTGCCGGGCAGATAGCCGATATAATCGAAAGGGGTTATGAGGTCGTCATAACCCATGGCAACGGTCCTCAGGTGGGAGCCTTACTCCTTCAGATGGATGCCGGCCAGCAGGTTTATGGCATTCCTGCCCAGCCGATGGACGTGGCTGGAGCGATGACCCAGGGACAGATTGGCTACATGATTCAGCAGGCGCTCCTCAACGAGCTCCGCGCGAGGGGAATAGATAAGCCTGTCGCCACGATAGTCACACAGACGATAGTTGACAAGAACGACCCGGCATTTCAGAACCCCAGCAAGCCAGTTGGGCCTTTCTACGACGAGGAAACGGCAAAAAAGCTCGCGAAGGAGAAGGGCTGGGTTGTTGTGGAAGATTCTGGTAGGGGCTGGAGACGCGTTGTTCCGAGCCCGGACCCCAAGGGCCACGTTGAGGCACCTGTGATAGTTAACCTTGTTGAGAAGGGTTTCATCGTCATAGCCAGCGGTGGCGGTGGAGTTCCTGTGATAGAGGAGGACGGTCAGCTTAAGGGTGTTGAGGCCGTCATAGACAAGGATTTGGCCGGTGAAAAGCTCGCCGAAGAGGTAAACGCGGACATCTTCATGATTCTGACCGATGTAAACGGTGCGGCGATTAACTATGGAAAGGAAAACGAGCGCTGGCTCGGAAAGGTTACGGTCGAGGAGCTCAGGAGATACTACAACGAGGGGCACTTCAAGAAGGGTAGCATGGGGCCCAAGGTTCTAGCAGTCATAAGATTCGTTGAATGGGGTGGCGAGCGGGGAATCATAGCTTCCCTCGACAGAGCTGTTGAAGCCCTTGAAGGGAAAACCGGAACGCAGGTCGTGAAATGACCAAAGTATATAAATACTCTTTCTCCCTTCTTTCTTAGGTGATGACATGGCTGACGCTTCGAGCGCGGTGAGCGGGTTCTTTGGCTCCCTGCTATGGTGGCTGTTCTTCCTCTACCTGCTCCTCTGGCCCCAGATGCAGTACAAGAGTCTTCAGATGGCCAGGGCTAGGATTCTCCAGCAACTCTCAAGGAAGAGGGGCTCAACAGTGATAACAATGATTCACAGACAGGAGAGCATAGGCCTCTTCGGGATTCCCTTCTATCGTTTCATAAGCATGGAGGACAGCGAGGAAATACTCAGGGCTATCAGAATGGCACCAAAAGACAAGCCCATTGACCTGATAATCCACACGCCCGGCGGTTTAGTCCTAGCGGCGACACAAATAGCCAAGGCCCTCAAGGACCACCCAGCTGAGACGAGGGTTATTGTTCCCCACTACGCGATGAGCGGTGGAACGCTTATAGCCCTGGCGGCGGACAAGATAATAATGGACCCCCACGCCGTCCTCGGCCCGGTTGACCCACAGCTGGGACAGTACCCGGGACCGAGCATAGTGAGGGCGGTGGAGAAAAAGGGCGTTGAAAAGGTGGACGACCAGACGCTAATCCTTGCTGATGTCGCCGAAAAGGCCATCAAGCAGGTGAGGGACTTCGTTTACAGTCTCCTCAAGGACCGCTACGGCGAGGAGAAGGCGAGGGAACTCGCTCAGATACTCACCGAGGGCAGGTGGACACACGACTACCCGATTACCTACGAGCACGCCAAGGAGCTCGGCCTTCACGTGAGCACAGACGTTCCTGAGGAAGTTTATGCCCTCATGGAGCTCTACAAACAGCCAATGAGACAAAGGGGAACAGTGGAGTTCATGCCCTATCCTCAGAAGGCTGAGAACTCGAAGTGATTTGTTTTCAATTTTACTTCCTTTTGATTTTGGCCAAAAAGTTTTTATTTGCTTTCTCCTTTTTCAGTCCAGATGTTTGGAGTAAACAGAGCTGTTCTAAAAATGGGAGAGGGGTTAGAGAGATGCCAACGGTTAAAGTAGACCCAGAGGAAATTAAGAGAATCAAGAGAGAATTGGAGGCCCTTGAGAAGGAGAGAAACGAGATTAGGGCCAAACTTGATGAGCTCGAAAAGGAGCTCCAAATCTGGATTCAAAAGAGGGATGAGAAGAACAAAGAAGTTCAGCAGCTCCGTCAGAAGGGCAGGGAGTACAAGGCCAAGCGCGATGAAATCAACCAGAAGATAAAGGAGCTCAAGAAGAACCGCGAGGAGATAAACGCGAAGCTCGACCTCCTCTACCAAGAGATACTCGAGTACAGGACCAAGAGGGACGAATACAACCAGCTCAGAAGGCTCAAGATGTCTCCGGAGAAGATACAGGAGAGGATTGAGAAGCTTGAATGGGAGCTCCAGACCAACCCGAACATAACCCCCGAGAGGGAGAAGCAGATAGTTGACCAGATACAGGTTCTCGCGACGGAGCTTGAGATAATCCAGCAGGCTGACAGGTTCCACAAGAAGCTCGTGGAGACGAGGAAGAAGGTCGACCAGCTCAAGAAGGCCAGGAAGGCGATAAGCCTTGAGATACAGAAGCTGGCAAACCAGAGCCAGCAGTACCACGAGCAGATGATTCAGGCCTTCAACAAGGCAGATGAAGTCAAGAAAGAGGCAGACGAGTACCACCAGAAGGTCGTCGAGCTCCGCGAGAAGGTCAGGGAGGTAAGGAGACAGCTTAGAGAAATCGAGAGGAAGATTAGGGAGTACGACGAGAAGCACAAGGAGCTTATTGCCTACCGTCTCGTTGCCAAGATGCGCGCCAAGAAGGACGCGAGCTTCGAGAGAGCAGTTGAGGCCCTTGAAAAGTTCAAGCGCGGTGAGAAGCTCACCCTCGACGAGCTACTACTCCTCCAGCGCTACAACCTCGTGTGATGCCCATGGAAGTGCTCAAACACGAAGGTCCCGGAAGGCTTGGGTTAGTTCGCCTGGGGGATTACTCCTTCAGAACCCCCGCTTTAGCAGGGGTAGACTTCACGCTTTCGCCCTTCAACTCCTTCTTCCACCCTGAGAAACCGGGTGACTACGACTTTAACCTTGCTCCTGCTATACCGCTCGGCTTTTACACGCCAAGTGAAGTCATTGAGAAGGCCATCGGAAGGCTCTGGAGTGTAAACTATGACGGCTTCAACGCCTTCTACCTGCCAGCTTTGAGGAGAACCGAGTATCTGGAGGAGTTCTTTAAGATAATCGAGCGGTACAGCTTTGACGCCGTCTACCTCGGTAACTCGAAGATTCTCGTCAAGGAGTACCGCTATTTCGTTAAAATCCTCCGCGAGCTTCGCGAGAGGTTCCCCAACATCATGATAATAGCCGATTTGGAGCCCTTCTTCTATCCGCTCGCCGTTTACCTCGGCATTGATGCCTTTGAAACGCGCTCGCTGAAGCTCTACGACTTTGAGGGGAAGGGCTTCACCCAGTACAGCCCCTTCCTCTGGGGTAAAGAGCCGAACTCACTGAACTTCGCAAGGGAGACGATTTTGCTCGTTAGAAAGGCCCTGGAGGAAGGAAAGCTCCGTTACCTTGTTGAGAACCTCTTCTACACTCAATACCATGCCGGAATCCTTCGCATAGCGGATTTGGAGCACTTTGATTACCTGGAAAAATACACGCCCATACAAAAGGACACGGTCTACTTTATAAGCGACGCCTCTATAAGAAGGCCAGAGGTTAAGAGGTGGCACGAGCGTGTTATCGAGCGCTTTACTCCACCGAAGAACACCGAGTTAGTGCTTCTCTTCCCCTGTTCGGCCAAAAAGCCCTATTCCTTCTCCCGCTCCCACACCCTCTACAGGAAGGCGGTTAAAGAGGCTTTAGGCTCCGGCGTTTCCAAAGTCCACGAGCTTATACTAACTTCCCCCTTCGGCGTCGTTCCGCGCGAGTGGGAGTGGTTAGCTAAGTACGATATAGTGGTTACTGGCCACTGGAGCGAGGAGGAGATAAAGCCCGCGGCGGAGCTTCTGGCAAAAACCCTTGAGAAGTATCCGAAGGACGTTCCGATAATAGCGCACCTCGATGAAGCCTATGTTGAGATAGCGAAGCTTGCAAGTGAACTGAGCGGAAGGGAGATAACCTTCACGGAAGTGAAGAACGGAACTACAAGCAAGGAGAGCCTAAAATCGCTCACCGAGACGCTTAAGGAGTTCGAGCTTGAGGGGACCAAGGAGGACAGGACCTACCGCTACTTTGAGAACATAAGAAAGGTCTTCGACTTCTACTTTGGCGCGGGAGCAGGAGAGGCCGTCCTTCCCGACAACGGCCACGTCAAGGGTTCTAAAATGCTCCGCCTCTTTGTGGACAACCAGCAGACAGGAACCTTCAGGGAGGGGGTTATAAGCGTCACCCCCTTCGGCATGCAGAGGATTTACGACTCGCTCAAAGCCTACTGGGTGAGGATTGATTTCGACCTTCGCGGTGACGTCTTTGCCGTCGGTGTCAACGAGGCCGACGAGAAAATAAGGCCTGACGACATAGTCGGCGTCGTGAGGGACGAGAAGGTCGTCGGTGTTGGAAAGGCCGTCTTGAGTGGAGAAGAGATGGTTAAAGCCAAGAAGGGCGTTGCCGTCAAGGTGAGGAAGAGGGCTTAACTTTTAAACTCTCCCTCCGACTTTTCTTCATGCCGAAGCATTTCAAGAAAGGCGTCAAGCGGGAGCACCACTTCCTCAAGGGACTCGAGAAACCGCTCGAGGAGATAGCCCAGATTCCGGGTGTTAAGAAGGTAATCCCGGGAAGGATATACGCGAGCGATTCGAGGGGCTTCGAGATTAAGGTAACGCGGGAAACCCAAACGGGTTTAAAGCTCGTCGCCAAGAGTGACGGCTCCGTTCAGGAGGTTTTTCTCGTCGTGGATAAAAAGGACAGGGCTTGGGTTAAAGGGAGAATAGAGATGCTTTTCCGAAAGGGTGACTAGAGCTCCCTCTTGCCCTCGAAGAACTCGACTAACTCCTCGTCACTGATTTCCTCCTCGGTGTAGCCGAGCTCCCGCTTCTGGAGGTCTATCAGTCCCGGCGTTAGCAAAAGCTTTCCGTCAAGCTTCGGCACGGCGTAGTGGAGCGTTATCTCGCTGAACTCGTCCAGCTTAATCGTCGGGTTCTCCTCGTAGTCAATCTCCTCCAGCCTCCTTCCGTCCGCTATTAGCTTCGCCACTATGCTTGCACCATCTATCGAGAACTGGGGCTTTCCGATGTGCCTTACCTTGACCCCTTCCATCTTCGAGGTTATGAACTCCTTGGTTCTGCCCCTTGGGATAGCGTCGCCGAGGATTCCGCCGACGACTATTATCGTGTCCTCCTCGATGTCCTCGGGCCTGAGCTCCTCCTCCGCCTGGAGGTCGAGGACTATTATCTTCGAGCGGTCGAAGGGAAAGCGCGTGACGCTTTCACCTATGACGCTCCCAAGCTTCGCGAGCCTCTCCCTTTCCTCCGGCAGAACGTTCGTGAAAATAAGCCTATCCCCCCACCACTCGCTCACGTGCTTGTACTCCAGCCAGAGCCAGTCGCTTATCTCCTCGAGGTGCTCGATTACCAGGTACGGCATGCTCCCACCGTCGGGCGTTGGGTGAGGTTTTTAAAAGCCCTGCGGTAGTTCCTCCATGTCGTTCCGCGAGAAGTACGCGAGGCTCGCCAGATACTACGATGTCTTAGAAAGGCCCCTCGACAGGTTCTTCTGCCCGCTCAGGAGGAAGGCCATCTCCTTCATCGAGGGGAAGAGAATCCTTGAGGTTGGCGTCGGCGTTGGCAAGACGCTGAAATACTACCCGGGGGACGTTGAGCTCTGCGGGATTGATGCTGTTCCAGAGGCCCTTGTGATAGCTGAAAAGAAGGCCAAAGCGCTGGGTCTGAACGCATGTTTCATGGAGGCCGACGTTGAGGAGCTTCCCTTTCCAGATAAAAGCTTTGACACCGTTGTTTCTTCCTTCGTCTTCTGCACGGTTCCCAATCCCGAGAGGGGAATGATGGAAATCCTCCGCGTCCTGAAACCCGGCGGAAGGGCGATTTTCCTCGAGCACACGAGGAGTGACTCAAGGCTTATCAACTACCTCTTCCTCTGGCCGATGAAACTGATACTCAAGCCCCTCCTGGGGGACGACCCCCTCCGCGAGACCCACAGACTTGTTGCCAGATACTTTGAAATTGAGAGGGAAGAAAGCCATTACAGGGGAATCGTGCGTTTGATTGTCGCAAGGAAGTCCTTCGGAGAGTAAAACTTTTAAAGTGCTCTCCCCCTAAGATTAACGGGTGTGCGGTGGTAGTCTAGCCTGGTCTAGGACACCGGCCTCCCAAGCCGGTGACCCGGGTTCAAATCCCGGCCACCGCACCAGTTCTTGCCTGCAAAAAACTCGTTGTTCTTCTAATCTCTGCAAACTTCAAAGTTAAGTTGTTTGTTTGAGACCTAAAAACTTTTAACCTTCTTTGCTATGTTAAGCTATGGTGTTTACAATGAAGAGTTTTCTCACAGAACAACAAATTAAGATTCTCAGTCTCCGCGCGAAGGGTCTCAAACAGAGTGAGATCGCTGAACTTCTTGGCACGAGCAGGGCTAACATAAGCATACTAGAAAGAAGGGCTCTCGAGAAGATAGAAAAAGCCAAGAATACTCTCTTGATCTGGGAGCAGATCAATTCGAAAGTAAGCATAAGCGTCAAGAGGGGGGACGACATATTTGAAATACCTAAACGACTCTTTGAAAAAGCTGATAGACTCGGTGTTAAGGTTCCTTATAGTACTGCGGAGATAATAGCTTTTCTCGTTGAACATGCACCTGTGGAGGACAGACTTGTGAAGAGGAACTTTACTCTATTTCTCGATACCAATGACCGCCTTAGGGTAAGTGAGTGTATCTTAGATGATTTTGAGGAAATAAGGAAGAACAAGAGCAGTGTAGATGCCGTTAAGAGCCATAGCAAGCCCACTTACCGCTCCAGCTAGCTCGTCCTCTGCTATTATCCTCGCTGTTCCAAGACCGTGGGAGCTTACACCTGTTGCTAAGCCCCTTGCAATTCGGTCCTTTATTCCAAAAAAGCTCAAAAGTTCTGGCGCAAAAGCGTTGCCAAGCAGACCCGTTGTTATTACGAGAACTGCAGTCAAAGAGGGTATCCCACCAACCTTGGCGCTTATCCCTATTGCTATGGCAGTAGTAACGCTTTTTGGAGCTATGCTTTTTAAGACAACGTCACTAGCGCCGAGAAGTTTTGCTATCCAATATGCGCTCAATATGGCTACGGTTCCTCCGAAGATTATTCCCAAGGTTATTTCCTTTGAGTATTGGAATATAAGCTCTCTGTTTTTGTACACTGGGACGGCTAAGCTCACCACAGCAGGTCCTAGTAAAAGTTTCAGGAAGACTGCACTTTCCATATATGAGTCGTATGAAAAGTCAAAAATCTTGAGGACTAATGCTATTACAACTATCGACAGCAGGACGGGGTTGGTGTAGAACACTTTCCTTCTTTCGTGAACTTCTGAGAATATGTAGAAGGTTATTATGGTTAGAGCTATCCCATATGGATTCATTTCCTAGCGACCTCCACAATCTTTGCTGTGATGAGAAGTGTGACTGTGAAGCTAACAACAAGTGCTATGGATATTGGCAAGAGTTGGGATTCTATGAGGGTTAGATAAGTTACTATCCCAACTCCGGGGGGAACGAAGAAAATACTCATGTTCTTTACAAAGAGCTCGGCTTCGCTCTCAACCCACTCAATCTGTATTCCACCATTGAACAGAGCAAGGAGCAAAAGTAACATTCCAACAACACTTCCGGGAATGGGTAGTCTAAGGGTCGAGCTAATGAATTCTCCTAGGGCATAGAACCCAAATATTATTGCCATTCCTCTGTATGGTTTCAAGGACGTCATAGAAAGAACTAGGTGTTTGAAATATAAAAATCATAGTTCCTCGAGGAACGTCTTAACATCTATCCTGTCATTAAGGTTTACTGCTTTAATTCCCCATAGTCTTGCTATAAACTTAATCTCTTCCCTGTAGTCCCCCGGCACTGCCGAGAGATGGTTTGCTCCCATGACTGTTATGAACAATTCTTTGTTGAGAGGATTCTTGATAGCGGTATGAGGCCACTGTTTTCCCCAGAGAAGCTTGTTTTCTATATCCTCTCCAATTTCAACACCTTCTCCGAGAAAGTAGAGTAAGTAGTACCTACCGCCTCTCCGGATAAGTCTTGCGATGGTGAAAGTTGCAGGGGGTGTGCGATAGCCTAAAGCCGCTCCGCTCTTACCCTGACATTGCCCCCTTAGAGTTGTTGCACGTAGGTTTTCCTCGGGGTCTTCACTAAGCTTTGCGTAGTAGAGGGAAGATGCGCCACAGTTTGCTATAATTACGATATTGTCATCTACGTATTTAATATCTCCAAAGAGTGGTGGCTTTCCACTGAGGAGGTAGAGTACTGACGAACTTATCGTGCCTTTGATATCCCCCTCACATGTCGCTGGGATTACTGGTTTTTCACCTTCACCATCTAATGGGAACGGAAGGAAAGCTGGGATAAAACAGGCTGTTGTCCCGTAAACTTCGCTCAGTTCTGGTTGACACTTTATTGAAACACCGACAATGTTCTCGTTGATCAGCCTCTTTGTAGCGAGATAGAGTCTTATCTGTCTCTTTAAGCTCTCTGGAGTTAACATTTTCCCATCGAATTCGACATTCGTTTTTGAAATCAGCCATGAATAAAAACTTTCCACGATATCGTCCTCAATGTTTTCAGCGTTCTTAATGATAAGGTATTGATCCAGCATAAGGAAGTCTCCGATCAGTCTTTTTATCCTTGGAATATCGTCCATGAGATGTTCCATTCCAAGGGTGTATGGTGATCCGAACAGAACAATCTTGGATCTTGACAGCTTTTTAACAGCTTCAACAGCCCTGGCCCAAGATTTCACTTTCTCTGTGTCCCCCTTTAATCTAGAATGTCTCAGAGCGTATTCGTTTACGGCACTTTCCCACAGCGACGCCCCCACAGATGTTATGCATGTACTCCCAGCCCAAGCGGGATCATCGTCTGCATACAGGAGAATTGGCATATTGGCTTCCCTTACAAAGGCCGTTATGAGGTTGCTCTCCGTCCAGTGCCAGAGGCCAAATATTACCCCGGAGGCGCCTTTAGATGATGCTATGCTTGCAGCCTTTATGCTTTCTTCCATCGAGTCTATTCCGAAGTTCCCTCCTTTTTCGAGTATCTCGTACTTTCCTAGTTCTTTGTTTATATCCAAAACTTCAAAACCTGAGTCCTGTAGAGTGCGGATCAACTGCAAGTGCTTGTTTTTTAGTGCTTTTTCTCTCTCGATGGCAAGCGATGTTGGTCTGGGGTCTGTATAAGTTGCAACCGCGAGCATTCATGCCACCTCAAAATATTGCATCTCCACTTTCCCTAAATAAGTGTGCCTTCCTGATGTTGAGAACCAGCTTTATTTTAGAGCCCTCCCTTGCTTTCGATTCTGGTGGAAGTGAAGCTGTGAGGGAATGCTCACCTATTGAAACGTGAACTATCTTTTCGTTTCCTAGGTTTTCAAGTATTTCGACACGGCCAACTACTGTGTTTTCCTCGTCTTGAATTGGCGACAATTCAGCGTCATAAATATCTTCGGGGCGGATACCCAAGGTCAGTGTTTTTCCCACGTAATCCTTTGAAATTTCAAACTGATCAGGAGTTAATCGGAGTAAAAACTCTCCAAAGTCCATTCTACCGTCTTCAAGAAGGGTTCCCTTAAGGAAATTCATTGGAGGTGTTCCTATAAAACCTGCAACAAACGTGTTTGAAGGCTTGTTGTAGACTTCTTCCGGCGTTCCGACTTGTTGAAGGACACCAATGTTTATAACTGCAATTCTGTCTCCCATTGTCATGGCCTCAACTTGGTCATGTGTAACATAGATTGTAGTTACTCCCAGTTGTTTTTGAAGTTTCTTCAATTCAGCGCGCATTTTTACTCTAAGTTTTGCATCTAAGTTGCTTAGAGGTTCATCCATTAGAAAGACTTGGGGTTTCCTTATTATTGCCCTCCCAAGCGCAACTCTTTGTCTCTGTCCCCCGCTTAACTCCCTCGGTTTTCTCTTAAGGAGTTCGGTTAGTCCAAGGAGTTCCGCAACCTCTCTGACCCTCCTGTCTATTTCATTCTTTGGAACCTTCCTAAGTTTGAGGGGGAAGGCTATGTTGTCATAAACTGTCATGTGAGGATAAAGGGCATAGCTCTGAAAGACCATGGCGATGTCCCTATCTTTGGGTGGAACGAATACATCTTTTTCTGGATCGGCTACAAGTCGATCTCCTATGTATATTTGGCCTCGGGTTGGTTCCTCTAGACCTGCAATCATTCTCAGGGTTGTTGTTTTTCCGCACCCACTTGGTCCTAGGAGAATCATAAATTCCCCATCTTTGACCTCCAATGTCATGTTTTTAACAGCTACAACATTATCAAACTCTTTCCAAACGTTTATAAGGCGAACACCGGCCATGATAAACACCTCAGTCCAATATAAGCCGAATTTTTGTTGTTTCGTAATCCTCAAGAACTGCAAACATGCCCCCAACTTTCACTATTTTGCCGTTGGTTTTTAAATCAAAATTATCAACGCCCTCCTCAAGTAATACGGTGTAGCCAACTACTTCCCCTGCAAGGGTCTCTATTTCGTTTGTTGCAAGGTTTCTTCCAATTACCTCAGCGTATATTCTCTTTTTGGGAAGGTATCTCTTTATGATATCAACAGCATGAAACGTTGTAAAAAACCTAATGTCGTTCTTTCTTTTTATGTCCTCTAAAATGAGTTCCGATTCCTTAAACGCTTCCCTTACAAAGGCGTATTGAGCAAAGATTATTTCGGGATACGTTGCTTTAAAACTAGGGGGATTCCGAGGTCTTAAACCGATATTCTGGATATCTATAACTTCTTTTCCATCGAACATCCCTATAAAATGGTTGAGTTTGTGGAAACGCCGTATGAATAGGTTACCTTTTTTTCGCAATCCATTTAGAGATGTATCTCCTCCGGTATAGAGGGATAACGTAACTCCTCTTAACAGAGCTTTTTCTAAGTCTCTTTGTATCTTTTCTAAAAACTTCTCAGGGGCTACAAGAATTATCTCGTACTTGCTGTTTTCTATGGACTCTTTAACCATCTCAATGGCTTCTTCTATATCTGTCGTACGCCATATAGCCGGTCTTTCTTGATCTTTTCTTTTTGACTTTGAGAGTTCTTCTTCGAATAATTTCTGGAGATCATCTATTTCATTTTTTAAGCGCATAAATGATATAGCTGGAGAAAACGCTGCATAAACCCTTGGTGTTCCCTCAACTTCTGTAACAAAACCTCTCGCTTTGAGTGTAGTTACCGTATCGTAAACTCTATTGTATGGAATTCCACTTTCCTCTGAAATTTCCCTGGCTGTACTTGGTCCATTTACAAGAAGGGTCCAATAAGTTAAAACTTCATATTTAGTAAAGCCGAGCCTTGCCATTGCCCTCATGATTTTGTCGCTTGGTCCCACTTGTAAACACCCTCCTCATTTTGGAATGTCTCCCTACATTAGGTTTACTTTCTTGTTTGCTTTTGTATATACTTTTAGTAAACAATATGGGAAAATAATATATAAACATTTCTTTTTTGGTCTCCTCTTATTGATACGCTAATGTTCTATTATGTCTTTTAAACATCGACTTTTGCCGGAATCCAAAAACTATATATATACCAAAAGTAAATACAGCATGAAAATTATTTGGGGGCTTCCTCATGGGTAGGAAAACCTTGAGTATTGCAATGGCTTTTGTTGTTTTACTTGCCGTTGTTGCGGCTGGGTGTATCACAGGTTCAACAACATCTAGTTCTTCAGCGAGTTCCACAGGTTCTCCGACAACAACAGTTTCCCCCACAACTTCCCAGCAAAAACAGGTTACCGTTGTTATATACGGCCAGTGGGGTGGCGTTGAGGGCCAGAACTTCGAGAGTGCCCTAAAGGTATATGAGCAGGAGCATCCTAACGTCAAGATAAAGTACGTTGTTCAGTCCAAGCTTAGGGACGCTGTTCTTACTGAACTTGCTACTGGCTCACCGTCCTTTGACATTGCGATTCTCCCGTGGCCCGCCCTTATAAAGGAATTAGGTCAAAAGGGTCAGCTTGAGCCTCTAAACAGTATCGTTAGTTACTACAACGGAGAAATTCAAAAAGATCTTCTTAACATGGTTAAGGTCGGGGACACTTACTATGCAATTCCCATAAAAGCTTGGGCAAAACCAGGAATATGGTATAACGTTCACGATTTTGAGAAGTATAATTTGACACCACCAAAGACCCTCGATCAACTTAAGCAGGACTGTAAGGTGTTTGAAGAACACGGAATACAGCCTATGGCTAGTGGCGCAGCCGATAAGTGGCCACTCTCAGACATCTTTGAAGCGGTTCTCATCAGAATAGGAGGTCCACAACTCCACAACGATTTAATGCTCCACAAGGTTAAATGGACTGATCCTCGTGTTCTTGAGGCCTTTAAGATACTTCGCGACCTTATAAAGGAAGGCTGCTACGGTAACCCCCAGACGGCCATAGGTGAAAAATGGGAAGCCCAAGTTCCAAGGCTCGCCAACGGCCAGGTGGCCATGTACTTTATGGGCAACTGGATTGTTCTCATGCTTGAGAAAGAAGGAGCCAAACCGGGAACCGACTTTGGACTGATACCGTTCCCAGTCATAAATCAGAGCGCCAAGTTCGCCATTGTTGCAGGTGGAGACTGGGTGGTTATTCCAAAGAACGCCCCACACAAAGAAGCTGCCATGGAGCTCGCTAAGTGGCTCGCCGGACCGCAGTATCAAGAGATCATGGTCAAAAAGAAAGGCTACCTCGCCCCTAACCTCAAGGTTCCTCTTAGTGCCTACGATCCGATGGACGCTAAGGTAGTTGAATGGATGAAGGAGTATGGTATTGTACCTGATCTCGATGACAACGCACCACCGGGGTTCCAGCCCATAATCTGGAACAAGCTCTTTGAGTTCTGGGCTAATCCTGACAATTACAAGCAGATAGCCGAACAGCTTGAGCAGTATGCTGAGCAGTACTACAAATCATGAGGTGAAAAGGAATGGGCGGAAGGAGATGGTTGACTAAAGATTTCTTTATCCTGATGACGCCCGCTTTTGTACTTCTTTTAGTTTTTATCATATATCCTCTGTTTAACACATTTTATCTCAGCTTTACACATTGGGATGGAATGACGTCTCCAAAATTCGTTGGGCTCGCAAACTACCGAGAGATGATTCATGATCAGCTATTTTGGACGTCTGTTAAAAACAACTTCTTTATCTTCATAGTGTTTCTCCCCCTTGTTACTATCATAGGGTTGGGTTTTGCAGTTCTTCTTCATAATAAAGCTGTAGTTGGGAGAAACGTTCTTAGAGGTCTTGTAATGCTTGGCATGGTTATGCCTATGACCGTTGTTGGTATTGTCTGGATGCTACTTCTTGATCCTCATGCTGGAATCGTGAATAAGATTCTTGAAATGGTTGGTGTTGCTCCTAGGGCATGGATACAAGATCCTTCAACTGCTATTTACTTTGTCATAATAGGTTCTCTCTGGGCGTGGCAAGGCTTCACAACAACGGTTTTTCTTGCAGGACTTGAGGGATTGGACGTTGAAGTTCTCGAAGCCGCGTGGATTGATGGGGCTAACGCTTGGCAGAGATTTAGATATGTTATTCTGCCTCTATTGAAGCCCGCTCTAATAGTTGTTGTCACGATGAGTGCAATCTATATTCTTAAGGTATTTGATCTTATCTACGTGCTCTCGGGCGGAGAGTCCGTTCCAATGTATTTGTTTGTGCTGGCGTACATAGTTTACTACGAGATCTTCTACAACTTCCGGTGGGGTTATGCTGCTGCCATAGCGACACTGCTCACAGTCTCGGTCTTTGTGTTCTCACTGGGAATGTTGAAAAGAATGATAAGTGAGAGGGGTGTTGAGAGTGGTTAAGGTTAGCACAAGGTACAAGGTCTCTATAAACCTAGTAGCTTGGTTGATCGGAGTAATCCTTTTTATACCTCTCCTTGCGTTGATTATGGCATCGGTCAGACCATTCGCGGAGATTGTCAATGGATGGTGGAATCTTCACAATGCCCATTTCACGCTCGTGAATTACAAACAGGTTTGGGATGCTGGTTTCTGGAGGTATATTCTTAATTCTCTTCTTATTGCAACCTTTGCAACGATCTTACCAATTCTTATAGCGGGCATGGCTGCATATGGTTTTACGTCCTTCAGTTTTCCAGTTAAGACTTTACTCTTTCTAACGCTTGTTGCTATTCAGGTCGTTCCTCAGCAGGCAGTTATAGTCCCCCTTCTTAAGCTCTTCAGGGATCTCCATATGTACAACCAATACTATGGGATAATCCTCGTTCATTCAACTTTCGCACTTCCATGGACGATCTTTTTCCTCCGTAATTTCTTCAAAGCGATTCCTAAGGACTATGAGGAAGCTGCAAGAATAGATGGTCTTGGCGACGTTGGAATATATTTTAGAATCATACTTCCTATCGCACTTCCTGCAGTGATAAGCGTGGCAGTTGTTCAGTTTATCTTTGTCTGGCAAGACCTGTTCTTTGCACTAACTCTGCTTCGTCCAGACAAGTGGCCGGTCTCAGCTGGAGTCACGACTTTTATAAGTCGCTATAATCCCAACTGGGGTCAGTTAACAGCTGCAGGGACTCTCTCAATAATAGTCCCAATACTTGTGTACGTGTTGCTTCAGAAATATTACATGAAAGGTGTTACTGGGGGAATCAAAGGATGAGTGAGGATTTTTTATTAGGCGTGAACTACTGGCCGAGGACGAAGGCTATGTACTGGTGGAAGGCCTTTGACAAAAATGAAGTTTATGAGGATTTCACTAGTATAAGGGATATTGGACTCAAGCTTGTTAGGATTTTTCTTCTCTGGGAAGATTTTCAGCCAAAACCGGAAATTGTTTCTGATTCTGCTCTCTCAAATCTCGGTACCGTTCTTGACATAGCAGACGAGCTTGGACTTAAAGTGATCCCCACGTTCTTTGTGGGACATATGAGTGGAGTTAACTGGCTTCCTCCGTGGTTGCTTTCGGACAAGCCCCATGAAAGGTTCCTGACGTATTCCAATGGAAGGCTTGTTGATCTAGGGGCAACCAACATATATGAAGATCCAGCCGTACTAGAAGCTGAAAAACTTCTAGTTGAGACTGTTGGGCGAGAGTTCTCCTCCCACAAAGCCATTCATAGCTGGGATATTTCAAATGAGATTGATAACGTTTTAATCCCAAGAACACCCGAAGTTGCCCTGAAGTGGCTTTCATTCATCTATGAAACTCTTAAAGAGGTTTCCTCCAAGCCGATAACGTTTGGAGTACACCAAGAAGACATTGAGGGGGATAAACATTTTCGCATTCCGGATATAGCGCCATGGAACGACTATCTCTGTATGCACGCTTACTCGGTCTACTCTGGATTTACCAATCCCCTAGATCCATATTTTGTTCCTTTTGCATGTGTGCTCACTAGGGAACTTGGAAATAAAGAAGTGCTTATGGAAGAGTTTGGGATGCCAACAACACAGGAGAAAACAAAAAGAATTCGCTCAGCAACGGGAAAAGAAATAAGATTTCACTATCTAATAAACGAGAGAGAGGCCTCCACATGGCTCGAAAAGACAGTAAGACTTTTGCAAATCTTTGGATGCATGGGGGCAGTTTATTGGAACTTTTCTGACTACCATCCAAGTCTGTGGCAGAAGCCTCCTTTTGATCGAGCAATTCACGAGAGGTTCTTTGGTCTTTTCAGAAGTGACGGAACACCAAAATCTCTAGTGTTCGTTCTTAAAAGGCTAAGCGAGGATCCAGACCCTCCCCAAAGAATTGAACCCAATCTTAATGTCCCAGAGAACTATTATTCAAATCCAAAGGAAAACTTAAAGCTACTTTACGCCCAGTTCAGGGAGGCAGTAGGTGATGACATATGATAGTGAGCGTAGGTGAAGTCTTAATCGATATGATAGCGCTTGAAGACAAGCCGCTGGCCATGGTTGAGAGATTTGAGAGACATCCAGGAGGGGCCCCCGCAAACGTTGCGGTGGGCCTCTCTAGACTTAACGTTGAGAGCGTTCTCATAAGTAAGGTCGGAAGAGACCCATTCGGTGAGTTTCTCGCTAGATCATTGGAAAAAGAAGGTGTAAAGGCCGTCCTTTCTGTAGATGAACAAAGACATACTGGGGTCGTTTTTGTTCAGCTTATCGGGGCAAAACCCGAGTTTATTCTCTATGACGGTGTTGCTTACTTCAACCTCAGGGAAGATGAGATCCCCCTTGAGATCCTCATGAATTCAGGGGCAGTTCACTTTGGAACAGTCATGTTTGCCCGGGAACCCTCTAGGAGTGCTGTCTTCAAAGTCATTGAGAATCTCAAAGGGAAGACTACCCTCAGCTATGACGTTAACATAAGGCTAGATCTCTGGAAGGGTCGTGAGGAGGAGATGCTTAAGGACATAAAGAGGGCCTTGGGGCTAGCGGACATAGTTAAACTCGGTTGGGAAGAATACAGATACCTTGCGGAGAAAGGAATAAACGTCGAGGATTTCAGCGCGAAGCTTATAGCCATAACACTAGGCTCAAAGGGTTCCATGCTGATTTCTATGGAAGAGAGAGTGGAAGTTCCTCCTTTAAAGGTTGAGGCCGTGGACACCACGGGGGCGGGCGATGCATTTATGGCAGGTCTTCTGGCAGCACTTTATTATTCTGGATCCCTGAAAGCTGGAAAATTCGAGAAGGATCTTCTCTGGAAGATTGGAAAATTTGCTAACCTCGTGGCTGGACTGTCTGTCACTAGAAGGGGTGCATGGAGCGTTCCAAGACTTGATGATATAAAAACGACTCCTGAATTCAAGGCCCTTAGGGGGAGGATCTGACTAATGCACCTCCCGAATTGGTCTTTTCCAGGGCGATACGGGCCAGAATGGGGAAGCGGAGGTATATTTGGACTTAAGTACCACAATGGGGTTCTATATTTTACTCTAGCTTTTGAAGCTGAATCTCACTTTATCGAACTAAAAAGTGGGGACGAAAACGTTTACTCGTTTACTATGATAGGACAAGCTCCCAGAAGTGGTGGTGACACCTACAACGCCGTTGAGACTGTTGATGAATTTATATACTTCGGTGGCTGGGTTCATGCTCCCGCTAGATACCTCAAAGGCAGAATCAGTTTTGTGAATAAATATTCCCACGTTCACGTTTATGATACCGAGAACCAAGAAGTGAAGCTCATATGGAAGGACTCCATACATCAAACAACCCAATGGGCAGGAGAAGTTGGTGATATCCTGTATGATCCCTATAATGACAGGCTTCTACTAGCTAGAGAGGACGGACATGCTAATCTTGGAGTTTACTCCCTAGACAGGCACAGCGGAAAAACGAAAAGACTCTTAGAGGAGCCCTCACCAAAGGGAACTTTAGTTCATGATGTGGCGGTTTTCGGCATTGGAAGTAATTTTTCCGGGGGAGTTGAAGAATTCGGGGTATTAGACCTTGAAACCCACAAATGGGAGTTTTTAAAGCCCGGTAAAAGCCTCGATTCGAGACCTGTGGAGAGGCCCGAACTGGGTTGCATGGCCAGCGCTTATAACAGGGTATTTGCTTTTGTTAGGGGAGGATTTTTTGTTGGAAGCCCCTTTTTAGAGGAGGAATTCACCTTTTACCGCCTCTTTGATTTTCCTACATTCTACGCGCCCTTTAGGGTTAATGCGCTTAACGTCGGTGGGGGAATCTTAACTGCCTACAACTCTTATCATGACGTTTCGTTCGAAAACGTTAGATGGGGCAAGTTCACTCATCTCGTTGCCGGACCGAGCGTTCTCCTATACATAATCCCTCCGATGGTGAAGATAGTGGGAACCTTCGGAGCGAGGGTGACCAGTATCGAGAAAGTGGGTGGGAAGCTACTCATCGCGACTAACAATGCCTCAAACACAGGAGCAACTGAGGCAACGCCCTTTGATACCGGAAACAGGGACATAGTATTGCTTGATGAAAAAATCCTGGAGGAGAAACCGCCTGTGGTTAGCTTCTCCTCTCCCCTCCCCAATGGCAGACCCTTTGGAGGAATCCCCCTTGATGGTTATCGTAGACCCAGAATAATCTTCTACCTCAAGGGGGACAACCGGCTGACTGTCTACGAATACGATGTCTCAACGTCCCCATTAGAACCATCAGTTGAGCATATTGAGCTCGTGGAAGGTAAAAATGTTATTCCTCTCGATTCTTTTTCTGGAATAGTGAGTTTTGAATTGGAAAAAAGCGATTCAGAGGGAAAGTTCAAAATCGACCTGCGCTGAATCACTGTTTCCCAATAATGTTGTTCCAGCTCATGCTTTTTTCAATGAGTTCCTCAACGGTTAAGTTCTCTATTCCGAGGACTTCAGGCTCCAAATCCTTAAGCATTTCAAGAACTTTCTCTCTCGGCATGGTCTCCTCATCAAAAATTACAAAGCCGTTTTTAGCGTAGCCATTGATAAAAACTCTCCAGACACCGAGCTCCTTACTGAGTTCATACTGTTTAATTGTACCCTTCTCCCAGTTAATGTTCCCGAATTTTAGGTTGAGCCTAACGAGCTCTTTCTCGGGTTTAACTGCCATTTTCATCACCTCACACCTTCGTCTTTATCGTCCCAAAGTAGTCCTCGATGTCAATGTAAGTCTTCCTGTAGAGCTCGCTCTTCTTCATCTTCTCGACGAACTCCTTCGAGCGGAAGTACTTGTCGCTCCAGTAGTCCCAGTCAGGGTGGAGTTTCTTCCACTCCTCCCAGCTGTAGCTGAACTGGGCCTGGACCTTGTCCCTGTAGAGCTCTGGAATCACGTTGAAGGTACAGAATGGCACCACCCTTCCGTCGGGCATCGCGTAGTGAATTACACAGCGCTCCACCCTTTCCACATCGTAGTTGTACTCGTCCATGAAGTGCATCATTCCGATGAAGAGTGCGTTCTCGTGGAACTTGCCGAGGGCGTCGTAGTTGCCGTGCATGAAGGCGTTCTTTATGAGGTCAAGGACCTTGAGACCCTTTGGAGCGTACCTGTCGTCGTAGAAGCTCCTGAACTTGAGGAATATCTCAGCTCCCAATTTGAGCTTCTGGAGCTTGCCGAGCTTCTTCCACTGCTCTATCTCCTCGGCCTTCTCCTCGAGGTACTCAACGAAGCCCTCAACGTCAAGGAACCGGCTTATCGGAATGACCCTCTTGTGTTCCCTGTCGAGGAAGATGTACGTTGCCGCGCCACAGCAGTAGTGGCTCGTCATGTAGTAGCGCGAACCAGTGAATGCCTCGAAGAAGCGCGCTATGTGGCCCGCTATCGGAATCGGGTACCAGTCGTTCATCTCTATGACGCCGTTGGTCTGTTCTTCAATCCTCTTTATGGCTCCCGGAATCGTTATCCTGAAGCGCTGGCGCTCCTTTTTCGGAACCCTTCCGACGAGGGAAATCGGCTGGAAGTTAACGCCCCTGACGATATCGAGGTGGTTCAGACCGAAGTTGATTATCGCCCCAAGCTCGTGGTCGTTGATATTTCTTATGGTGGTTGGAACCAGAACTATTCCCGGCCCACCGGCCTTCCTCACGTTCTCGAAGATAAGTGGAATCTCCCAGTGGTTTTTCCAGTTGGTCTGTGGCGTCATTCCATCATAACTCAGGTAGAGAGTATTCGTTCCGGCCTCTCGGATTTTCTTTACAAGTTCGGGCTCAAAGGCGAGCTTTATCCCGTCCGTGTTGAGCTGAACGTGGTCGTAACCCTCTTCCTTGGCCATCTTAAGTATTTCAATGAGGTCATCTCTGAGGGTCGGCTCACCGCCGGTGAACTGAACGGCGTTGGCTCCAATTGGATACTGCTTCTTGGCGTTGCGGAGCATCATCCTAATCTGCTCAAGCGTCGGCTCGTAAATCGGCTGGCCCTCCTTTGCGTAGAAGAAGCAGTACCAGCAAGAGAGATTACAGCGGTTGGTGAGAACTATATTGAGCAGGTTTGTATGGGAGCGATGCCTGGCACAGAGACCACAGTCAAAGGGACAGTTAACACCGGTGTTTTCAACGTTCACGCTCTTGAGCTTAAAATCGTACTTCCAGCGCTGGAAGCGGTAGTATTGCTCAACGCTCTCGTAGTAGAGGTCTGTTATCATTCCCTCGGGACAGCGTTTGGTTATCCAGACCTTACCGTCACTCTCCCATACCAAGGCGGGAACGACACGCCTCGTCTCGGGACAGAGTGAGTAGGTCCTGTGGGGAAGGGGCCCACCGTAAACCCTGCTCGCGTTTTTGAGCATGTTTTCAAATTCTTCTTCACTTATTTCAGGGAACTCAACAATGTCCCTAAGCCTTCTCGTGAGCTGTTCAAACTCCTTTTCCCCGCTTGGTATCTCACCAACGTGCTCAGCCATTTTTTCATCACCGCTACCCTTAATCCAACGGGAAGGTATAAAAGCTTTTGCGTAAATATGAAGATTTTCCTTCATAAGTATGACACAAATTTGGGCAATCGGGCTAAGGTTAAAAGCACTTCTTCGGAAGAGAAGGGGGTGGTTGAATGCCGGCTCGCGAGATGAGGATGGAAATGTTCGTCAGGGCCTTACTTAGGAGGGACTTCAGCAGAGCAAAGGGTCATCTGGAAAAGTTAATCAAAATAGCTGGCAACGACGAGTGGGGTAGGGGCTACGCAAAGGCCGTTGAGGGCATAATGAACGCTCTCAAGGATAACGATACGGATTCTCTCATTGTCCAGCTGTTCTCCGGCAAAGACAGGGAAAAGGCCAAAGAGTTGCTCGATACATACTCGAAGCTTGCCGAACAGGAATTCAGAGACGACTACGAGAGAGGCTATTACACGGCTTGGAGTGAGTTCCTCAAAGCTTACCTCAGCCAGAAAACTCTTGTGTGATGCCTATGAGCAAGGAAGAGCTTATGCGTAAGCTCGAAGAGAAGATTCGCAACTGCCAGAAATGTCCCCTTGGCAAGTTAAGAACCAACGCCGTCCCCGGGGCTGGAAGCTACGACGCCAAGGTAATGTTCGTTGGGGAGGCTCCTGGGTATTGGGAAGACAAAAAGGGGTTGCCTTTCGTTGGTAGAGCCGGTAAGGTTCTTGACGAGCTTTTGGAGATGATAGGCCTCAGCAGGGAAGAGGTTTACATAACCAATGTAGTCAAATGCCGTCCCCCAGAAAACCGCGACCCAACAGAGGAAGAAATTAAGGCCTGCGCTCCCTACCTCGACAGACAGATTGACATAATTCAGCCAAGGGTAATCGTCCCCCTCGGGAGATACTCAATGAGATACATACTGGAGAAGTTTGGCTTCAAGCCAGAACCGATAAGCAAAATCCACGGGAGAGCCTTTGAAGCAAGAACCCTCTTCGGGAAGATAATCATAATGCCAATGTATCATCCGGCAGCTGCCCTCTACAGGCCCCAGATAAGGGAAGAGCTCGAGAAGGATTTCGTCAAACTGGCAAAAGTTCTTGAAAATGCTAAGTAAATATCCGACTCTTTTTGAAGAGTCTTAACAACAATGTGTTCTAATTTCTGATTTTTGTTCTCATCTTTGTTCCATAATGTTCCATATTTTGCCCAGACATTTGACATCTCGGTACTTTGTTCTGTACTTAAGGGTTCCTATCTGCCCTGTGTAGCCGAGTAATGCTCAGCAATGTTCATCGTTTTTTCAAGTTATTCGAAATATCTCCAGTTATTGACAAAAAAGTTCGAGAAAAGTTTATATATATCGAATAACTTTCGATTCTGAATCTCGGGAGGTGAAGATTATGGCAGACTTTGGTGTGTTGTCCCTACTTCCACCGCTGGTGGCAATTATCCTTGCGATATGGACAAAGAGGGTTATCTTGGCACTGTTTGCAGGAGTTTGGATTGGAGGCGTTATGGTTTCAGGGTGGAACCCAATAACCGGGACTACTCAGACCATAGATTGGCTCGTTAAAAACGCCAGTGACAGTTGGAACGTCAAAATATTGCTCTTCGACTTCCTGATTGGAGCTGGAGTTGGGCTAATATATAAATCTGGAGGGGCCTTTGCCGTTGGTCGGGTCCTGGCAAGTAGGGTTCGTTCCAGCAGGGGCGCCTCCGTAATGGGCTGGCTTTTAGGAGTTCTTATATTCTTCGATGACTATGCCAACACTATAATAGTCGGAAACACCATGAGGCCGATAACCGACAGGACGAGGGTTTCTAGGGAAATGCTTGCTTACATAGACGATTCTACCGCTGCACCGGTTGCAGGTATAGCCATGGTCTCAACATGGATCGGATATGAGGTTGGCCTTATTGGAGACGCATTCAAAAGTCTCAACGTAAGCTATGGTCCTTACGCTGCATGGGCGCACAGTGTTCCCTTCAGGTTCTACTCGATTCTCGCAATACTCCTCGTGTTTCTTGTTGCATACTTCCACAGGCACTACGGCCCAATGCTCCACGCTGAGATGCGCGCCAGGACAACTGGAAAAGTTCTCCGTGATGGTGCGAAACCCCTAATGACAACCGAGGTTGACCTTGGTGTGCCGAAAGAAGGGGGCAGTGTTCACCTCTTCGTCTGGCCCATACTGACGCTGATATTTGTAACCTTTTACGGAATGTGGTATACTGGAGGTGGAAGTGAGGCCTTCGCTAAAGGAGGTCTAAGGGAAGTTCTTGGAAACGCTGATTCTGCACTAGCGCTCCTCTGGGGAAGTTTTGCCATGGTCATCGTTGCATTCGCATTGGTTCTCGCCACAAAACAGATGACAATTGAGGAAGCGGAGGAGGCCATGGTCAGGGGCATGAAACAGATGGTAATAGCTAACACGATCCTGTTGCTAGCATGGAGCATTAAAAGCGCCACCGATGCCGTTGGAACCGCTCCCTATGTAGTTGAGCTTGCAAAAAGCGCAGGAATAAGCGGTGGCTGGGTTCCCCTGATAATATTCCTAATCTCAATGTTCATATCCTTTACAACGGGAACCAGCTGGGGAACCTTTAGCATAATGCTGCCGATAGCCATACCCTTAGCCTACGGAATCAGCGGTCAAATCGGTCCAGAAGTGTTTGCAAGCATTGGAGCCGTCTTTGCCGGGGGTATCTTCGGAGACCACTGCTCTCCGATAAGTGATACAACTATCATGAGCTCGATGTTCAGCGGTTCGGATCATATAGACCACGTTACGACCCAGATACCCTACGCGGTAACGGCATCGAGCGTTGGCCTTGTCCTTTACCTGCTCTTTGCTCTTGGTCTCAGGAACGGGGTTGTTCTCCTGTTAATTGGAGGGGTTCTACTTGTAATTGCTTGGTACCTACTCAGCGAGTGGTACGGCAAAAAGCACGGCATTCCCCACGGAAAAGTGCCCATCTACGTGGTTGAGGATTGACTCTTTCATTTTTTCTAAACTCTTTTAAGAGTCCTCCCGTACTCTTTCTGGTGGTTCAGATGCTCATTAGGTCATTTATCCCAGCCCACATAACGGCGTTCTTCCTTCCAGTCTTCAAAGAAGACCCCCTCAAATCCGGCTCTCTTGGTGCTGGAATCAACCTCGACAAGGGAACCAACGTTTTTGTCAGCATCGAAACCGGAACCCTTGAGAGGCACGTTCATATAGCTTTCAATGGCGAGCCCGTAAAGAGAGAAAACGCAGTAATCAGCTATTCCGTTGTCGAAAAGCTCGTCCCTGAAGATTTTATCGGCGAGGTTGAGGTGTGGCAGTATTTTGATTACCCAAACGGCTACGGCTTTGGTAACAGCGCCGGTGGGGCATTGGGAACTGCTTTAGCATTGAGCTACGCCTTCGGTGGGACGTGGCTCAAGGCTTCTCAGATAGCGCACGAAGCCGAGGTGAAATACAAAGGTGGCCTCGGTGACGTTGTGGGCCAGCTCGCGGGAGGAATAGAGGTCCGGGTCAAAGCCGGCGGTCCGGGAATAGGCGTTACCGATAACCTCTTCTTTGAGGATTACAAGGTTCTCGTCGTTCCTCTTGGGAGACTCTCAACCAAGGAAATCCTCGATGGAGATGTTGTGAAGGCAATAGAGGCCGAGGGAAGGAAAGCCCTTGAAAGCCTTCTCCGGGAACCGAGAGCGGAGCATATGATGGTTCTTGCAAGGGAGTTCTCTGAAAGAACGGGTCTGTTAAGCGGTGAACTCCTCGAGCTGGCGAGGGAACTGGACAGGGTCTTAAAACTTCCGAGCTCGATGATAATGCTTGGAAAGGGGCTCTTCGCCCTGGTCAAAGAGAAGGAACTCGAAAGTGCCAAAGTCCTCCTGTCGGACCTTGAAGTTCCATACGACGTCGCGGAAATCCACGAGGGAAAGCCGAAGGTTGGAAGGTGGCTGGGCTAATAGACCCGGATTCCTTCTGATAGAACCGTCCTGTGGAAGGAAGTGTCCTTCCAGCGTTCGAATTCCTCTGGTTTTTCTATTATTACGTTGAGGAGGACGCCGTGCTTCATTAGAATTCTGAACACCTCATCAAGGATGTCATCAAGGGACAAATCACCGATTATCAAAACATCAACGTCGCTTTCATCAGTGTAGTCCCCACTAACATAGGAACCGAAGAGATAGATCCCTTTAATCCTGTCTCCAAAGTTCCTCTTGAGATACTCGATGAATTCCATCACTCCCCTTTTCGCTTCCACTCTACCATCAGCCTCCTTGCTCTTTCAACGAAATCCTCCGCTAGTTCAAGCGCTTCCTCAGCTTCCTCCCGCTCGGGCCTATACATCACGTTGTAGTCAGCCTTGCTCCTCATCTGAAAGGCCTTGGTAAGGGCCTTCCCGTAGTACTCCTCAACAAGGCCCTCCTTCACGTAGTGCTTCCCGAACATCGAAACCGTGCCCGCGTGCTTCTTAGGGGAGAGCCCTTTGAGCAGGAGGAGTGCCCTTGCGGCGTGAAACATTGAATAGTATGCCCTGCTTATTGCATCTCTGTATTTTCCGTGCTCGAAGAGTATGTAAGCTGAGGAGAGTTCTTCCTCTGCCACTTCCATTTCCCTCTCGATTTCCTCCAGCATCGAGTTATTTACGATGTCAGAATATTTAAACGTCTCCCCACTAGGCTTTTATCCCCCATCGCCGTATTTTTCTTGGTGGTGGGAGTGAGTGACATGAGGTATTCCGAGCTGGCCGAACTCTACAGGAGGCTTGAGAAGACCACCCTCAAAACGCTGAAGACCAGGTTTGTCGCAGATTTCCTCAAGAAAACACCGGACGAGTTGCTTGAGATAGTGCCCTACCTCATTCTCGGAAAGGTCTTTCCTGACTGGGACGAAAGGGAACTCGGCGTTGGGGAGAAACTGCTCATAAGGGCCGTTTCCATGGCAACGGGTGTTCCGGAGAAAGAGATAGAGAACTCCATCAAAGACACCGGTGATTTGGGCGAGAGCGTTGCCCTTGCAATCAAAAAGAAGAGGCAGAAGAGTTTCTTCAGCCAGCCTCTAACGATAAAGCGTGTTTATAACACCTTTGTAAAGATTGCAGAAGCACAGGGAGAGGGGAGTCAGGAAAGAAAGATGAAGTATCTGGCGAACCTTTTCATGGACGCCCAGCCCGAGGAGGGCAAGTACATAGCGAGAACCGTCCTTGGAACGATGAGAACAGGTGTTGCCGAGGGCATTCTAAGGGACGCCATAGCGGAGGCCTTCAAAGTCAAACCAGAACTCGTAGAGAGGGCCTACATGCTCACGAGCGACTTCGGTTACGTGGCGAAAGTTGCAAAGCTCGAAGGAAACGAGGGACTGGCGAAGGTTACGATACAGATAGGAAAACCCATAAGGCCGATGCTGGCCCAAAACGCGGCCAGCGTAAAGGATGCGCTCATCGAAATGGGGGGTGAGGCGGCCTTCGAGATTAAGTACGACGGGGCGAGGGTTCAAGTTCACCGGGACGGTGACAACGTGATAATTTATTCAAGGAGGCTTGAAAACGTTACCCGCTCGATACCGGAGATAGTCGAGGCTGTGAAAGCTTCACTGAAGCCGTCGAGGGTCATAGTTGAAGGGGAGCTGGTCGCGGTAGGCGAGAACGGTAGACCTAGACCCTTCCAGTACGTCCTGAGAAGGTTCAGAAGGAAGTACAACATCGAGGAGATGATTGAGAAGATTCCCCTTGAGCTGAACCTCTTTGACATCCTCTACATTGAAGGCGAGAGCCTCATAGACACGCCCTTCAGGGAGAGAAGAAAGAGGCTTGAAGAGAGCGTCAACGAAAGCGAGAAAATAAAACTCGCTGAGCAACTCGTGACGAAGAAGGTTGAAGAGGCCGAGAAGTTCTACAAGAGGGCTTTGGAGCTTGGCCACGAGGGACTGATGGCAAAGAAACTTGATGCAGTTTACGAGCCCGGAAACAGGGGCAAGAAGTGGCTGAAGATTAAGCCGACGATGGAGAACCTTGACCTTGTCATCATCGGCGCTGAATGGGGCGAAGGAAGAAGGGCACATCTTCTTGGATCTTTCTTGGTTGCTGTTTATGATCCGCAGAGTGGAGAATTTCTGCCCGTTGGAAAAGTCGGAAGTGGATTCACAGATGAGGACCTAATAGAGTTCACAAAGATGCTTAAGCCCTTGATAAAGAGGGAAGAGGGCAAGTTCGTTGAGATTGAGCCCAAGGTGGTTATCGAGGTCACATATCAGGAGATACAGAAGAGCCCCAAATACAAGAGCGGTTTCGCGCTTCGCTTCCCGCGCTTCGTGGCTTTAAGGGAAGATAAAAGTCCGGAGGAGGCCGATACAATAGACAGAATTGCCCAGCTCTACGAGCTACAGGAAAAGTTCAAGGCGAAGAAGTAAGGTTTTCCCAGCTTTCCTCTTGGGTTTCTTTCTCGGTTTTATCCCCACTAACTTCTTGAGAGCTTGAATTGAGTGTTCCCACAGTTGCTCTTCTCCGCTCGAGGAGTCTCCTTTCGTAATCCATAGCGAACCTAAATGCTCCATCAAGGGAGTTGTAGAGGTTAAAGATTGCCCACATCCCACCTAGGGCAACTATGCCAGCGATTCCCCAACCAAAGTAAAGTAAGAGGACCGGTGCATCGTAGAGGCTGTGGAGAAGGGAAGCCCGAAGGTATCCTTCAAGAAGAGAACCTCTGAGGGCACTTTCAAGGGCTACTGCCGTCCATGCAACATGGAACATCAAGATTATTATCCTAAAGAAACCAGCGAGCACGTTACCGCGAGAAATGAGAAATATGAAGTACATGAGTGCCTCTATAATTCCAAAAAAGAGGGCCACCTTTAGGGTGAGTCTCCACCGCGTCATCGTGTCCTTTTCCCGGCTAAAAAGAAAGGGGAGGAGCTTTGCCCCCTCCTCTATTGGACCGACGAAGAGCGCTAGAGCTAGAAACATGGCCGAGCTCCCCCAGAGGGGATACATCACGGCAAACTCTAAGAGAAGTGCTGTAATGAAGGCAACGACACCCCAACCGATTACCGAAAGGTTTGAGAAAGGAAAAACTGTCCTATCCGTCTCGGCCAGCCATGAGAGAGTTTTTGCAAATATCTTAACTCCGAAGATAATGGCCATGAATGCATAAATCATTACCAAAAGTTCTCCAACCATGTTACCACCGACTAACTTTGGCCGATGGTAACTTAAGTCTTTCGGTTTAACTAGATTGTGTTAAACTGAAACTCCCACGTCACCTTTTTAAACATGCCCATGAACCTCAGCCGGTGGTGTAGATGGACAAGAGAGACGAGCTAATCGAGGCCTTTTTCAGGGAGAAGGCTATACTCTTCGGCCGCTTCGTGCTGACGTCGGGGAAGGAGAGCGACTACTACATCAACGTCAAGAAGCTCATAACCAACCCGGGGGTTCTAAAGCTGATTGCAGAGCTGATGAAAGAGAAGGCTGAGGAGCTTGGAGTTGAGTTCGACAGAGTTGCGGGTCCCGAGCTCGGAGCTGTCCCTATAGCGACGGCGCTTTCCCTCGAAACGGGCAAACCCCTCGTAATCGTCAGGAAGAAGCCCAAAGGCCACGGAACCGGGAGTCAGATTGAAGGTGAGGTAAGGCCCGGAGACAGGGTTCTCCTCGTCGAGGACGTGACAACGACGGGTGGAAGCGTCCTCCGTTCGGCGAAAGTCCTTGAAAAGGAAGGGGCAAAGGTATCGGCTATCCTCGTCGTCGTTGATAGGGAGGAAGGCGCAGGGGAAAACCTGAGGGACTACACCTTTGCACCCCTAGTTACCGTCTCAGAGCTTTTCGCCAGAAGAGACTCCGTGAATGACTGACAGAAAGACCTCCTTTATCCTCTCCCAGAGGCCCTTCTTTTTTCTCCTCCCGAACACCCACTCGCTCAGAACCCTTCCCGCTGTGGTTATGTCCTTCGATGCCCTCGCGTGTGGGGAGAAGGCTATGACAGGAATTCCCTCGTTCTGGCTCGCTGGAACCGCCGGGTCGTGGGCGATAATCCCAACGACCGGGACGTTGAAGCTCCCTTCGAGGAAGTTCACTATACCTTCAATTGCCGGTTCAGCTTCGCGAACCTTGTTTATGATGACCCCAACCTTTAGGCCATAAGCCTCGCCAAGAGCCTTCAGTTTCTCGACCTCGTTCTCAACCATCCTGTGGAAGGAATGAATCGGTCCCCTCTCAACCTCGATTATGATTAGCTGATACTGAGCAAGCCTGAAGGTCGAGATTGTGTCGAAGGGTATCCCCACCGGGGAGTCTATCAGCGTAACGTCGTATTTGGCCTGGACGTCCATCACAATCTTCCTTAGCCTTCTCTGGTCTATGTTGAGAACATCGTAAAGCTTTGAACTCCCGGGAAGAATATCAACGCCGGTCCTTACGTCCCGGTAGAGGGAATCCTTAAGGCTTGACTCCTCGTTCTTAAGGAGGGTGTGGAGGTTTGTCACGGGGTTGTATATCCCGAAGTGGAAGGCGAGTTTTGGAAGGTAAAGGTCACCGTCTATCGCGAGGGTTCTGAGGCCGATTCCAGAGAGGTAAGTCGAGAGATTGGCCGTCATCGTCGTCTTCCCGGCACCACCCCTGCCAGTAATCACTATCGACACCATAAGCTCGTCTCCGATTTCCGTTGATTAAAGAAAATGATTGAAGTCAAATGTAGTCCTCAAGCGTCTTGGCCTTCACCATGATTGAGGCCTTCTCACGGCCGTAGAAGACCTCAACGAGACCTTCAGACTCCAGCTCCCTAACGGTTTTGAGCAGGGCCGGAGCGGGTGTCTCGAGCTCGGCACTGAGATTCTGGAGGGCAACGGCCCTCTTCTTGGTTGCCAAAACCTTATAGACTATATCCTTACGGCGCCCAAACATGAACCCGGCACCGATAATAGTACGCTCTCGAACTAAATAAACTTTCCGTGGACAGTTTTGGCGAACGTTCAAAGGGCAGGTTTATAAGCACTCACGAGCACCGCCGGCCATGAGGGGAGTTATTGAGAGGCTAAGCGACGAGGGACTCGGAGTCCTCAGGGATGGAAGGAAAGAAATACTCGTCCCATACACGGCGCCAGGGGACGTTGTTGAAGTCAGGAAATGGAGGAGAAAGAAAAAAAAGTTGATAGCGACCGATTTTAAAGTCGTTGAGCCCTCTGAGCTTAGGGTTGAGCCTAAATGCCCCCATTTCGGTAGGTGCGGTGGTTGTCTGCTCCAGCATGTTCCCTATAGGGAACAGCTCCGCTTTAAATCATCAAAACTTTCCAGATATCTCCGCATGAATGTCGAGGTTATGCCCTCTCCAGTAATATACGGCCATAGGAACAGGATTGATGCTGTCATTTCGACAAAAGGTGTTGGGTTCAGGCGCTACGGAACGTGGTGGGACGTCGTTGACATAGGGGAATGTCCCGTCTTTGGGGAGACCAGCGGAAGGGCTTTGAAAGCCCTGAGAGAGTTTATCGAGGACGAGGGCCTTACGACCTACGACATAAGAAAAAACGAGGGTTTCCTCAGGTACGTCGTGATTCGCGAGGGGAAGTTCACAGGCGAAGTCATGGTCAATCTCGTAACAAAGGAAGGAAAGTTACCGGAGTCGTTTCCGGACTACTTTCCCTTCGCTACTTCCCTCTACTGGAGCGTCAACAGGAGCGAGAGCGACGTTTCCTATGGCGATGTAGAACGCTTCTGGGGGGAGCCTTTCATAAGGGAAAGACTGGACGACGTTGTTTATCTGATTCACCCGAACAGCTTTTTCCAGACCAACAGCTATCAGGCGGTCAACCTGGTTAGGAAGGTTGCCGAGCTCGCCAACGGTGAAAGGATTCTTGACCTTTACTCTGGCGTTGGGACGTTTGGGGTTTATTTGGCAAGGAGGGGTTTTATAGTTGAGGGTGTGGAAATCAACCCCTTCGCCGTTGAGATGGCCAACCAAAACGCCCGAATAAACGACGTCGAGGCGACCTTCAGGGTTGGAAGCGATAAAGACGTGGAAAGCCTCTCAGACTACGACACCGTGATTGTTGACCCGCCCAGAGCGGGCCTTCATCCAAAACTAATTCGGAAAATACTGAGAGACAAACCCGAAAGGCTTATTTACGTCTCCTGCAACCCCAAAACGCTCGCCGAGAACATATCCCACCTGAAGGATAAGTACAGAATCGAGAGTGCCGTTGGTCTTGATATGTTTCCGCATACGCCACACGTTGAGGCAGTGGTTGAATTAAAGAGGTTCGAGACCTAAACCGAAAAGACCGATACCTTAATAAATGGTGGGTGCGTAATTAGAACTTAGGTGGTGGATTATGCTTGATGAAAGGGATAGGATTATACTTGACATGCTCACCAAGGACGCTAGAACGCCCTTTACGGAGATAGCCAAAGTCCTCGGTATCAGCGAGACTGCAGTGAGGAAACGAGTTAAGGCCCTGGAAGAGGCAGGGGTAATAAAGCAGTACACGATAGTCGTTGACCCGGCAAAGCTCGGCTACAACCTCGTGAGCATTACCGGAATAGACACCAAACCGGAGAAGATTTTTGAGGTGGCAAGCAAGCTTAAGGAGTTTGACTTCGTGAGGCACGTCTACCTCACGAGCGGTGACCACATGATAATGGCCGAGGTCTGGGCAAAGGACGGCGAGGACCTCTCGGACATAATCTCAAACAAAATCGGAAGGATTGACGGCGTCCTCAAGGTATGCCCGGCGATTATTCTTGAGAGAATGAAGTGAGCCGGAGCTTTTTTACTTCTTCTTGAGGCTCTAAATCGGTTTAGAACACCGTTGCTTCTCTGGAGATAAAACCGTAAGAGTATGAGCACAGGGGATAATTTCGTTCAAAAGACTTCGAGAAGCGCTCAAAATTCTGGTGGTCCCGCGGCCCGGATTTGAACCGGGGACCTGCGGATCTACAGTCCGCCGCCACTCCCAGGCTAGGCTACCGCGGGACCCTACTGGGTGGCCCGAACCATTATCCCCGGGACAGGTTTATAAATTTTTCTCCTTGAATACCTGCGGTGGGAAAGAATGGGCGAGCCTATAACAGTCGCAATATCTCTAGCGAGAAGAATGGCGAGAGTTATGGTAAATGACAAGAGGCTACCCACGGGCGAGGAAGTCAGGAACCTCCTGAAGGAACTCGGCCTCGAGGAGCTTTATCTAGGTAAGGGACTGGCACTGTTCAGGAGCAGGGACGTGATAGCTCTGCTCTTCCCCCGGGAAAACATTGTGGTTGACATTATCCCAGCGAGCGGTGAAGTAAGCGATGCCCTTGAGGTCATGGCCTATCACGACAGGAAGCTCAACTCGCTAATCCTTGAAATCCTCCCGGCGAACGATTTGGAGTATGAGGGGAACATAGGAGTTGAGCCTGTTATAGTTAACCTGGAAACCGGCGAACTGGAGAGCAATCCCATTCTCGGGGACTTCGAGGAGGATAAGGACGGTATTTACCTCGTTATCGACGAGGAGACCTTCGAGCGCTGGAAGGAGAGCGGAAACTTGGACACGTGCCCGATATGTGGAGGCGAACTGATGTGGCGCGGAAAGAGGGCAATCTGCCTCGACTGTGGTTACGGGGTTAAGGTTAAGGGTGATTAACATGACCAGGATAGCCAAGCGTCAGCTCGTTCGATACTCAAGAAAGGCCCACGAGAGGGGTTTAACGGCCGCATTCGGCGGAAACCTGAGCGTTAGAGTCGGGAACCTCGTGTTTATCAAGGCAACTGGAGTTGTTATGGACGAGATGACCGAGGAGCAGGTTGCCGTTATAGACCTGAAGGGGAACCAGCTCTCAGGAGTTAAACCCTCCTCCGAATACAGGCTTCATCTGGCAGTGTATAAAGCGAGGCCCGAGGTAAAAGCGATAGCCCACCTCCATCCACCCTATTCAATTGTTGCATCAGCCCTCCTTGAAGGCGAACTTCCAATCATAACCCCGGAGGCGGAACTCTACCTCGGCAGAATCCCGATAGCTCCCTTCCGACCCGCGGGAACGGAGGAGCTGGCAGAAGTTACGGCGGAAGCTTTGAGAAACGCAGATGCCGTTTTGATGGCCAGGCACGGCATAGTAACCATTGGAAAAAGCTTAAGGGAAGCGTTTTACAAGGCGGAACTCGTCGAGGAGAGTGCAAAACTCTGGTATTTAAGCAGGAAATGAGCGGAAAAACTAAAGGCTCACTTAACCTGCTCCAAAGCGCCAAGGACTTCCCAGATGATCGTCCTCGTGTGCATGGGCATGTTCGGGTCCTCGCTAATCTCCTCGAGGATTGCTATCGCATCGGCCGCCCTAACGGCCGGCTCCTTGCTCTCATCGAGGAGAACCTCTATCGCCTGCTCAGCCGCTCTCCTAATGTTCCTCGGAACGACGGTATCCTGAACAACCTGCTCCTTGAGAACCTGCACAATCTGCTGGATGAGCTCGCTCATATCATCACCCCCTTCCGATTATCCTGAAAAATTGTTACTAAAATCTTCCCGGCTTATCTTAAGTTTTTCTAACTAAAAAGCTTTTCGGTTAATGTCGAAATCTAATCGGGAATAGGCCCGAAGATCATGCCAAGTTCGTGGGATATTTTTGGAAAAATCTTTGGAACAAAAGTTCAACATGTGGATAAAGGTAAAGATTTAAAAATACTCCTGCAACTTTTGAGCGGTGGTCATCATGAGGAGGACTTCCTATCTCGGACTACTGCTCGTGGCTTCCCTTCTTTTAGCGGTGGGCTCGAGCGGTTGCATTGGCAGTGGCACAACTCAGGAAAAGGTTTTAGTCGTTGGTACAAGTGCAGATTTTCCGCCCTTTGAGTATAAAAACGCAAGCAATGGTCAGATAACTGGGTTTGATATCGCCCTAATAAAGCTGATAGCAAAGAAAATGGGATACGACAAGGTTGAAATAAAGGACATGGACTTTGACTCCTTGATTCCAGCACTTCAGGCAGGAAAAGTCGACGTTGTTATAGCGGGAATGACAATAACACCGGAGCGCGAAAAAGTCGTGGACTTTAGTATACCCTACTGGGAAGCCGACCAAGCAGTTCTCGTTAGGAAAGGTTCAAATATCAAGGTCAATTCTCTAGATGACCTCAAAGGAAAAACGATAGGCGTTGAAAAGGGTACAACGGGTGCAATCTACGTTAAAAAGCACTTGGGCAACAGCTCGACGATAAAGGAGTATCCTACGTACGTTGCGGCGATTGAAGCCCTCCTAAACGGTCAGGTGGATGCCGTTGTTCTCGACAGCCCAGTTGCAAAAATGTTCTCAAAGAAGTACAATGTCGAGGTCGTTTACACCATAAAGACTGGTGAAAAGTACGGTATAGCCGTTAAGAAGGGCAATACAAAACTCCTCGAGGGCATTAATACGGCCCTTAAAGAGATAATGAACTCCCCTGAGTGGGATAAACTCGTTGAGGAGTACTTTGGTAGCTGATTTCCTTTTATTATTTTGGGGGGATGTTGTCTTGATTGGAACTATGGTGTCTTTGGACACTGCAGTCAGAATGCTTTTTGAGGGTGCCAAGATAACCGTGGTGCTCTCGATTCTATCAATACTTCTTGGACTTCTGATAGGCCTTCCAATAGCCATAATTGAAACCTACGGTGGGAAAACTTTGAGGTACGTTGCCATGGTTTATGAGGGGACCTTGAGGGGAATTCCTCTTCTTGCGATATACATGGTGATTTTCTTTTCGATGCCTCTTATAACTGGAATCGGATTGCCAGCTTTCTGGGCGGCCGTCCTTGGTTTGGGACTACGCTCTTCTGCATACCAGTCTCAGATATTTAGGAGCACAATTCAGGCGGTTGGGGAGGGACAAGTGGAAGCAGCCTATTCTCTGGGGATGTCAAAGTTAGAAGTGTTGAGATACATAGTTCTCCCCCAAGCTCTTAGGATGGCCGTTCCTGCATGGATGAATGAATATGTAATAGTTCTCAAAGATACCTCCGTAGCCTTAGCTGTGGGGATAGTAGAACTCACACGGCAGGCTCAGTATCTGGTTTCAATAACGGGCGAGCCATTTCACTACTACGGTTTAGCGGCTGTTTTCTATCTTATAATGGTTCTTCCGCTCACGTATCTTGCTGGGATCCTTGCAAAGAAGTATGGTATAAAAGGAACAGGGGGTGTTTCAAACGTCAGGCTCTAACGTTCTAATCATAAGGAATCTCAAAAAGAAGTTTGGCTCAAAAACAGTTCTGGACGGAGTTTCATTTGGAGTTAGAAGGGGCGAGACAAAGGTTATAATAGGTCCAAGTGGGGCTGGGAAGAGTACCCTTCTGAGGTGCATTAATAGGCTAGTTGAGCCTGACAGTGGAGAGATAATCTTTGATGGCATAAACGTTCTATCCAAAGACGTTGATATAAAGAAGATACGCGCGAGAATAGGGTTTGTGTTCCAGCATTTTAATCTCTTTAAACACCTGACAGCCCTTGAAAACGTGAAAATTGGACCAAAGGTCGTTAAAGGTCTGAGTGACGATGAGGCAGAAAAGCTCGCGGTTAAATCCCTTAGAGCAGTTCATCTTGAGGAAGATGCCTTCGAGAAATATCCAGCGGAACTGAGCGGAGGACAGCAACAGAGGGTTGCAATAGCAAGGGCACTCGCAATGGAGCCGGATATAATTCTCTTCGATGAACCAACGTCGGCACTTGATCCTCAGCTGGCAGGAGAAGTCTTGGACGTTATGAGAGAACTCGCAAAGAAAAACGTGACGATGCTAGTTGTTACCCACGAAATAGGATTTGCCCTGAATGCAGCCGATGAAGTTCTGTTTTTCTACAACGGAAAAATCTGGGAACAGGGGAAGCCGAGGGAGTTACTTTACAGCCCTCAGAGGGAGGAAACAAAGGCCTTTCTGAAGAGAATAGCTGACCTGTCTCTGTGAGGTGGAGATAATGGACTACGGTTTCATACTACTTCAACTCCTCAAAGGGCTTAAGGTTACGCTGGAGTTAACAATTCTGGGGTTCATAGGGGGATTTGTCCTCGGCTTTCTCTTGGCCATCGCGAGAACTTACGGAAGGGGATTACCAAAGGCGCTTGCAATAGCTTACATCGAGCTTATAAGGGGCACTCCAATGCTTCTTCAGCTCTACATTATCGGGTTTGGACTTCCTCTCTTGATAAGACAGCACTTTGAAAACTTCGTAATGAGTCCAACACTCGCGGCGATGCTCGGCATAATGCTCAACAGCGCAGCATATCAGGCAGAATATATGAGGGGTGCTTTCAACTCCATAGAATCAGGTCAGATTGAAGCAGCTCTCTCCTTGGGAATGAGTAAATGGCAGATAATAAGGCATATAATATTCCCTCAGGCGTTTAGGATAATGCTCCCCAGCTGGACCAACGAGATGGTTTACCTTCTCAAGTACTCCTCGCTGGCAATGCTCCTTGCGGTTCCAGAACTTATGTACATGGCCAGTGTTACAGCCTCAGAAACCTTCCTCTACGCACAAATATACCTTATAGTCGCGGGTATCTACCTCGTATTTGCGACACTGATAATACAGGTGATGCGCATAGTAGAGGTAAGGATCCATATTCCGGGGGTAACAATGATAAAGAGATAGTCAGTATTCAACGCCCCTCCTTGCAATTATTCCCTTCTGGTAGGGGTGCTTTACCTCCTTCATCTCCGTAACGTAGTCTGCAAGTTCAAACAGCTCCTCCGGACAGTAACGACCTGTAAGGACGAGTTCCGTTTTCGGTGCTTTTTTATCTATGAGCTCTTTGACTTCTTCAACGTCCAGCATTTTGAAGCCCAGGGCAACGCAGATTTCATCGAGAATCACCAGGTCCCACTCACCGCTGGAGACTAGATCCTCCGCCCTCTTCAAGGCCCTCTTTGCGGCCTCTATATCATCTGGCTCTGGCTTCCCGTGGACGAACTTTGGCAGTCCGAAGGACTCTATGAGCGCACCGCATTCCTCGATTTTCTTCTGCTCACCGTAGACTTTTGGAGCCTTCATGAACTGGATTATCGCAACCTTCCCGCCGGAGCCGAGCATCCTCACAGCGAGGCCAAACGCGGCAGTTGTCTTCCCCTTTCCGTTTCCTGTGTAAATGTGAATTAAACCGAGTTTGTCTTTCCATGACATTTCAACCACCATTGGAGTGTAGTTCAGGGAGACTGCTCGAAATTGTTAAAAAACCTACCGCTCAAACTCAGTTCATGCCCCAGATATTATCTCTGGGTTATTTCCTTCGCGACCTTGTTGTGCTACTCCTATCAATGGCTATAGTCATAATGCTCCTTACTGTTGAAAAAAGCGTTAAGAGGCATCTTAGGGTTAAGTATTTCACAAGGATCTTTAACCTCCTTCTTGGGGCGTTTCTTCTCATAGTCTTTGCGGAAGTTATCGGTGTCCTCCTGAGAACATCGCTTCTGTACGGGAATGAGAATTTTGCAATTATCCGTTCTGTTCTTCTCACTGGTGGGGCACTACTTCTGTTTCTCTCCTCTCTAATGCTGTACGTGCCCTTTGCGAAAGGTCGATACGCCATTGTTCAGATAGCCACGGAACCGGATTATGAACTTGTTCACGGAGCTTACTGGGGAAGAAGCGAGGAAACTGAGAGGATTTTTGTTGAGCTTACTAAGCATCGGCATTTGCCCGGTATAGCCGTCACTAGGGATCCTCCTGAGATCTTCAGGAGAAGGCTTGGGCTAAGGATTGTTCCAGTCCTTTGGGTTTCAAAGATTCATCATGATGATGCAGTAGCTCCGACAAGACTTCCATACCTCCTTGAGAATCTAAGATCATTTCTGGAATCAACGAATCTCGACAAAGTTGTGCTAATGGAGTGTGTTGAATACCTATTACTCGAAAACAAGCCCGAGAGCGTTTTAAGGTTCATAGCTAGTCTCCGGGATTTGGCAACCCTCAATAGAGGAATTCTGCTTGTCTCTTTGGAGAAAGAAGCGCTCGAAGAGAAAATTTTTAGCCTCTTAACTTCTGAACTCAAGTCTGTGAAAGAGCTTGAGAATATCATGGAGAAGGAATATAGATCTTGATTCTGGGGCCGGGGCCGGGATTTGAACCCGGGCTAGGGGATCCACAGTCCCCTGTGCTGACCAGGCTACACCACCCCGGCCATGTCCAGCTTAAGCTTTTGGGTTAGCTTTATAAAGTTTTCGTCAGATGCCGGGAAAGGCGGTGTTAAATTCCACATTCACGAGAAATTAAGGTGCAGACGCAGTCAAACGACGATTGAAAACCCCACAGGGGGCTGAGAGATGAAGGCAAAGCGCGAGGCCCTTAAAAGCCTTTTCACAGCGATGCTCGACGGGAAAGTTGATGAAGACATCATAGACCTCCTCCTTCTCATTAACTCAATCAAGGGAATCTACACCACAAGCTCATGCTCCGGCAGGATTGGAATCATCGAGGAGCCCTCCCTCGGGGCGAAACCACTCTCAAGGTGGCTAATCAAGGTTCACAGGGAGATGACGTTTCCAGAAGCAAAGAGGGCCCTTGGACGAGCTGAAAGCGGTTTAATATTCCTGAAAAGCCAGCCACCAATCTTTCACGTGGTTGCAGAGGGCCTGGAGAAGGCGAAGAGACTCCATGAGCTCGGACTGGCGAGTGGTTTCAAGTATACAACCTTCAAGGTCATCTCGAACCGCTATCTCGTTGAAATCAACGGGACCGAGTACCTGACCGTTCCACTCGGCAGGGACGGAAAAATAATGGTAAGCGACAATTACCTCCGCTTTGCCCTCGAAATAGGGAACTCCATGCTGAAACGCTCAAAGGGAAGACTGCCACGGCTCTTCAAGAACTTTAAAAAACTCCGGGAAGAACTTGGAAGAGACGAACTGTTCTACGAGCTGGCTGAGGAGTTTAAAATCAAAGAAAAGTGGGAGATGCCTTAGCGCATTTCATTCCACTCTTTCCTTCCATAGCGCTCCTCTATAAGCTTCTCCGCGAGTTCGAGCTCGTAATCCGTTAGCTCACCCTCTTCAACGTCAAAGGCCCTGGCAAAGCTCTCTCTGAGAAGCTCGTAGGCCTCCCAGCGGGTGAGCTTTATGCCCTCGCGCTCCAGCGTTGTAACGCGCTCCCAGATACTTGAGATTCCCTTATCCCTGAGCTTCTCTTTTGATGCCCTAAGCACCTTTCCAAGTATCTCAACGCGCGTCGCGTACATGAACGTGCCGTGCTGTAAGATAACACCTCTTCTCCTCGTCTGGGCTGAGCCACTGATTTTCTTCCCGTTGGCAACTATGTCGTTCAGACCCGAGAAGCCGGCATTAAGACCGAGGTCTTCAAGGGCATCAACGAGCGGGCCAGCTAGGTAGCGGTAGCTGGTTTCGACGTTCTTCAAGGCCGGATGAAAGTCCTCGCCGATTATTACCGAGTATGTTATCTCGCCGAACTCGTCGTGGAAGACGCTTCCACCGCCGGTAATCCTCCTCACGACCGGAATACCAAGCCTTTTAGCTTCTTCAAGGTTGACGTCGTGCCTCACGCTCTGGAACCTGCCTATCGTCACGGAGCTGGGCGAGAAGGCGTAGAGTCTGATGGTGTCAGGAACCCTGCCCTCAATTCTGGCGAGCATTATGGCCTCGTCTATTGCCATCTGAACTTCCGGTCTGGCAACGATGAACGGGATGAACCTCACCTAAATCACCAGGGTTAAAAAGGTTCGCGAGTTTTTAAGCCCAGCGATGATGACGCCCAAGCCCTCCTGAAGGGTGATGAGAGCGGTCACCACTGAGCGATACCAAAACTTTTTAAAATCCCGACCTTTGACTATAAACTGAAGTGGGCCGGTAGCTCAGCCTGGTACGAGCGCCGCCCTCGCAAGGCGGAGGCCGCGGGTTCAAATCCCGCCCGGTCCACCAACAAAACGTTTTTACGCATTTCCTCAAAATTCCTAAAGGTGATGCCATGGATTTACTTGGAGATCTTTTTGAAGACGATTTAAGCGAAGTTCTCAGGCGTGTCTCATCGCTTCCTCCCCGTGACGTTCTCAGCTATCTAGTCTCAACCTCCCAGCGTGTTCTTGCAGTGTACCAGGTGATGATGGAGTCCCTCCCAAGGGGGTATGGGAAAATCAAGTTCTCGCGCTTTGTTGAGAAGAAAGAAAGACAAACAGAGGAGCTTTGGAAAATAGCATTACGGCTCCATCCGGAGTCCCTTTCATCGGAAGTTAAGGGGGAAGATATAGAGGTCTCGATTGAGACCGTTGGCGACTATGCGGAAGTTCTCGAGCAGACGATTAAGCTCGAGGAACTCCAGTTACGGGCCTGCAGGTATCTCTCGGGGAAAATTGAAGACTTTGATCTCTCAATGCTTCTCCAGGATTTGGCCAATGAAATCGAGGAGAACATATCTTTCCTCAGGGAAGAACTTGAAAGGGTAAAAGGAATAGAACGGAAAGTGAAGTTTTCAGAATTTGTCAGGGAGCTGGTGGGTGATAGGGATGGACGAGTTTGAGCTTTTTAAAGACCTCGTTGCCATCGAGTCTCCCTTTGGAAAGGAAAACGAGATTTCAAAGTTTATAGCTTCAATCCTTAAGGAACACGGCTTCAAGGTCGAAACGCTCCCGGTTGAGGGCTTTGGAGACGACATCATAGCTTACCTTCCCGGTAGGGGCTACACGGTTGTCCTCAACGGGCACATGGACACCGTCAACCTTTCTCCCGGCTGGACGAGGAATCCCAAAGGCGAACTTGAAGGTGACAGTTTCTACGGCCTCGGTAGCGCCGACATGAAGGCCGGTCTCGCCGTTCTGATGAGCCTGTTCATTGAGATGGGGGAGCTTTCCAAGCGTGAAAGGCCCAACCTGATATTCACGGCAGTTAGCGACGAAGAGGGCTATTCCAGGGGGACGTGGGAACTGATTAAGAGCGGGAAGCTGAAGGATTCCGACATTGTCCTAGTTGCGGAGCCAACGAACGAGAGGCTCATGCTCGGCGCGAGGGGTCGTTTCGTTGTAAGGCTAACCGCCCGGGGGAAGAAGGCCCACGCGGCCCGGCCGGAACTTGGAATCAACGCGGTTGAGGAACTGTCAAGGCTTGTGGGGAACCTTTACCGCATCAAAACTAGGAACCACATCAAGCTCGGGAGGGGTTCCTACTGCGCGCTGTCAATCCAAGGAAATGCCGACGGCCTGAGCGTTCCGGATTACGCCGAGGCCATCGTGGACAGGCATGTAGTCATCGGCGAGGACTGGGAAAGGGTAGAGGGGGAGCTAAGGAAACTCTCGGAAAGGCTCGACGTTAAAGCGGAACTGAAAATAGAGAAGTTCCCGAGACCGACACCTGACATGCTCCCCTACGTCATTAGGGAAAACCTCCACGAGGTCAAGCTATTCAAGCGCGCCATGGCTTTGGCTGGCATAGACCCTCAGGTGACATACGGCAGGAGCGTTGGGGACTTCAACTATTTTGCCACATACCTTGGAAAACCGACCTTCGTTTTCGGCCCAGTTGGGGGCAACTGGCACGCCAGCGACGAATGGGTGAGCGTTTCCTCCATGAAAAGGGTAAAAGAGGCCTACAGAAAGTTCATACTGGACTTGGTCTAGCCTCAGGAAAGCCGGTCTCATCACGGCTCAGGGCAGGGAGTTTTCCTCATCGGCGACAAGGCTTTTAAATTTCCGCTTTTAACCCCTTCCATGTTCACGCTCATAGCGCGGGCAAGGAAGGACGCAAAGGCCCTAAGCTATATCAACGAGAGAAACTACGGAGGCTTTTTAAGGGTTGAGAGCCTCGGTGGTGGAAGGAAAAAGGAGGAAGTCCTTGAAAACCTTGAGAAAGCCATTAAGGCGCCTTACATTCCGGTTCTCCTCCTCGGTGAGAAGGAAAGAGACCTCATGGAGGAACTCCTTCCGGTTCTTAGGGAGAGCGGAAAGCCGTTCTATGCGAGGCTTTTGAGGACAAAGCGTGTCAGAAACATGCGGGTTGACGAGCTGTACTCGCACATCGAGGAGATAAAGGCCCGCTTCAGGCTTGGGATTGAATGGAGCGGTGCGTACGCTTTAAACCCTGAAAACCCGTTTGGAATCGAGCTAAATCCGGACTATGATATCTACCTGGCAGTTGGAGAGGGCTTTAGAAGGTCTATGCGGTCGATTTTGGGGGTTGAGCTCGGTGAGAACTCCCTCGTTCTGAGGAAGACCATGAACCAGGAGGTCTATTTCTCCGGGCCGAACAAAGTTGCTGAAGTCAGTAAAAAGCTCGGTTTTCCAACAGAAGTGCTCTGGCGCTGTCCCTGCGTTGAGGACGTCTCCCTGGATTCCCTAATCGAGCTCAACAGGGAATACATTGAAGCCTTTGCAAATGCTTCACGGGCGTTCCTTGAAACCTTCCGGGATTATGATATCATCGTCCCCTGGAGCGGTGGAAAGGACTCAACCGCGACGTTAATCCTTGCCAAGGAGACCTTCGGCAGGGTAACTGCTGTGTACGTGAGAATGGAGTACGAGATGCCCGAAACGGACGAGTACGTTGAAGGCCTCGCCAGAAGACTCGGCGTTGATTTAATTCGCGTTGACGTCCCAATGCCAATCGAGAAGTACGGCATGCCGACCCACAACAACAGGTGGTGCACGAGGAAGAAAGTAGAAGCCCTGTACTCCATAGTTTCCGAGTTTGAAAGGCCCGTTCTCCTCGTTGGAGACAGGGACGGCGAGAGCGCGAGGAGAAGATTAAAGCCACCCGTGGTGGAGAGGAAAACCGACTTCGGGAAAATTCTTGAGGTCATGCCCGTGAAGTTCTGGAGTGGGTTCATGGTCCAGCTCTTCATAATTATGAGGGGCTTCGAGTTACATCCCCTCTACTACGAGGGCTTCTACAGGCTCGGTTGTACGATATGCCCGAGTTTGGCCGAGTGGGAGGTGGAGCTGTTAAAGAAGAGAGGAGTGAAGGCCCTTCCGGGCTAAACCTTTCTTCCAACGGCCAGACCCACGACGAAGGCTATGACCACGAAGAGCCCTACAAGACCGTAATCGGGCTCACTAGAGGTTTTCACAGGGGTTGGCGTTGACGTTTTTGTCGCACTCGGGACGCTTATCTCCGGAACCGTGTTGGTGGTGGAGACCTTTGGAACAGGACTCAGGGGCGTTGACAGGAACAGGTTGGCTGTTTCCTTTGCGTACATGTAGAAGGTCATGGCCGTCTCGAGGTTGTCAATGCTCTGGTTCTTCTTTGCCAGCTCCTCAAAGCTCTGGGCGAACTCGTAGTAGGCTATCGCGAGTATCGGTGTGATGTTCTTCTCCTCGGCTATTCCTATCGCGGTTTTCGCGTCCTCCTTCACCATGTTGAGCTTGTCCATAAGGACAGTCCAGTTGGTTATGGCGAGCGTATCGAGGAAGACCTCCCCCTGAACGCGTGCCTGCATCGCCGTAAAGAGCGCCGCGGAGTACTTTCCGTCGTCGTAGTACTGCTGGGCCTTTTCTATTGTGCTTGTCAAGCTGTTCCCCAAAACGTCGCCGTACATCGACTCGATGTATGCCACTATGAGGTCGGACTCGTCTATGTAGTCCCTTGCGGTGACCTTGATTAGATCCTTCTTTATGGGCTCTCCCCTTGCAAAGCGCTTTCCGAGCTCGGCCCAGAATATTGCTGTTTTTGCCCTTTCATAGGCGTAGGCGGCCTCTCCCACAGAGTCCCAGTAGTCCCCAGAGTAGTAATACTTCCATGCGCTATCAAGGGCGCTTTTGGCGTCTTCAACCCTCTGCTCCGCGGCCGCGATGGCCTGGAGCATTGTTATGCCCCTTATGCTCTGGTTCTCAACGTAGGATTCCGCCTCCTTTATTGTTTCACTGGTATTCTTCAGTAGTTTCTCAACGTCCTGTGGGGTGTTTATCCTGAGATACCAGTCAACATGCCTTATGATTATCCTCGCCTGGAAGTCCTTGCTGAGGGCGGTGTAGTACATTCCCTTGTCTATGTAGTCCTTTGACTGGTTGAGCAACTGGCCGGCGTTGTTTAAGGCTGTTAGCAGGGTAACGTATGTGTCGTATCCAACGTTGCTACCCTTCAGCTCCTTCAGAACTCTCTGGTAGTAATCCGTCGTGTTCTTGTAATCGCTGACGGCGTCGTTCTTCAGGAAGGAGGTATCAATCTGAACGTTCTTGGGTGGCTCCGGCCTCGGGAGTCTGTGGCCGGTGAAGTAGTAAACCGCCTGGTAGATGTCCTTCACCTCAACAACCTTGAGGCCCCAGCGCTCTTCGGCGTACTTAACAACGTCAACTGGCTTGGTCTCGGTGTTTATCTCAAGAACACCCCCGATTTCCTTTTTCTGGGTTTCTTGGACGTACTGGATTCTCTGGCCCTCCGGGATAAGGAAGAGCTTAACTCCCGCTTCGTGAGCGGCCGCGGCTTTCTCAAGGATTCCGCCGACGGGCCCGATGCTCCCGTCGGGGTTAATCATTCCCGTCATCATCACTTTGGGGTTAATCTTCCAGCCTTCCAGTGCCGCGATAATTCCAACGGTCATCGTTCCCCCAGCTGAAGGACCGCCGATGATTGAGGTGTTGGCACGAACCTGTATGAAGACGTCGTAGTGGCTCATGTTTACCCCGAGAACCCTTCCGGCCACCTGCGCCGCCAGTCTCGCGCTCGCCTGCATGTCAACCTGGGCCAAAGGCCACGTCTCTATGTAAACGTGTCCGTGGCCGGGAGCTACCGTAATTACGAACTCCGTGACGACACCCGTCAGCTCGCCCGTTGAGGTTTTTGCAACGGCTGGTGCCCTTATCACCACGGTGTGCCCCTCGCTTGGACACTGAGCCATCGCTGGCGTCGCTAAGGGGAGCAGAAGGAGTACTGCCAGTATAAGAACTATTCCCCTCCTCATCTTTCCACCCGGGAAGAATTAGAAGAGCCAAATAAAGCGTTTGTGGTTCAACGGTTTAACGCTTCCAGAGGGCCAGAAAGAACAGCAGAAGTACAAGCACCTCGAGGGTATCGACTATGAACCCGATGTCGTACTGGATAACCCTGCTCTCGGCGGAAATCTCGACAACCTTCTTGAAGGCGAAGAGCAGGAAGGCAAGGGTTAGGTAAAGCGTTGCCCTTAGGTGGCTCTTCCTGTAGGCCAGATAGCTAACCCCCATCAGTGCCAGTGCGAGCAGTATCGTTGCCACGTCAAGTAGCATCTCCATCATTCACCCTCACCCATTCCAGCGAGGAGGTCTATAAGGCTATCTGCCAGCCTCTCCCAGAGCCCCGGCCTGTATTCCTTAATCAACCTGACCAACGTCTCAGGGTCATAGTTTGTGGAGTAGACAACGCTCTTCCCTTCCCTACGGGCCTTAACAACGCCGAGTTTTTCCAGTTCCCTCATGTGGTAGCTTATAGTTGGCTGACTGACACCGAGCTTCTCTGCTATCTCCCCCTGGTTCATCTCCCCTTCCATGAGCAGGAGGAGTATCTTTCGCCGGGTTTCGGTTGATATGGCCATGAGCAGTCTCTGGGCTTCCTCTTCAAAGCCCGCGGGAAATATGTAACGCCTCCTTCCGACCTTCCTTGAAAACACCTTGCCCTCTTTCTCAAGCTTTCCGAGGTGGTACTGAAGGTCTCCGATGCCCAGCTTAAGCTCCCTTGCAAGTTCTCTGAACGTCACACCCGGCCTGTTTCTGATGTAGTTGAGTATCTCGTTCCTCCGCTCCATCTTTCAACCCTTAAACTCTGTGGTTCATCCCTCTATGGCAAGGGATATAAGGCCTTTCCCTTTTATGCCCTGCGGTGAGGTTATGGAGTGGCTGGTTAAAAAGGCTGAGGAACTCGCGAGAAAACACGGCGTTGATTACTATGAAATCAGGCTCGTCAAGGTAACCTCCAGGAAGCTAATCATGACAAACGGCCAGCTGAGGGAGCTTTCCAGCAACTCGGAGCTCGGCATAGGGGCCAGGGCCTTCAACGGGGCGTGGGGGTTTTCCAGCGCAAACGACAGGGAGCGGTTCGAGAAGGCGATAGAAACGGCTATGAAGATAGCCAAGCTGTCCCGCGGGAACGCGAGGATTTACCTTGGCGACCCCGTTAGGGACGAGGTTGAACTCGGGGTCAAAAAGCCCTTCACGGAAATAGACATCGAGGAAAAGCTCTCCCTCGTCAAGGAAATAGATAAACTGCTCAAAGGTGAGAAAATCGTCAGCAGAAGCGTTAACTACGGTGATTCAATCGTCGAAACCCTCTACTTCAACTCCCTCGGAAGCGAGGTCAGAACCGTCGTCCCAAGGATAAGGCTCGGTTTCTCCGTTACGGCGAAGGAAAACGGTGAGATGCAGAGCTTCTGGAAGAGCTTTGGAGGAACCCTCGGCTGGGAACTCGTGGAGGGGATTGACCTTCACCACTGGACGTCCCACGTTAAGGCGAAGGCCCGAGAGCTACTTTCAGCGGGCTCACCGCCCTCCGGCGAGATGGAGGTAATAGCCGACCCCGAGCTCACAGGGGTTTTAATCCACGAGGCACTCGGTCATGCGGTTGAGGCTGATTCCGTAAAAAACGGAGACAGTATTCTGGCGGGAAAGCTGGGCGAAGAAATAGCAGTTGAAGGACTAACGGTGGTTGACGACCCCACTTTGCCCGGCAAGTTCGGGAGCTATCCCTACGACGACGAGGGAATTAAGGCCAAGCGCGTGGAGATAATTAGAGACGGCGTTCTCGTCAGCTACCTCAATGACAGGGAAACGGCTGAGTATTTTGACATTGAGCCCAATGGACACGCCCGGGCCGAGAGCTACAACCATCAGCCCCTAGTAAGGATGAGCAACACCTACGTCGAGCCCGGCGACTGGTCCTTTGAGGAAATCCTCGGGGAGGTAAGGCACGGTCTCTACATGCTCGGCGACAAGGGCGGAGAGGTTGACACGGCAAACGGGACCTTTACCTTCGGGGCCAAGATTGGTTACATCGTTGAAAACGGGGAAATCAGGGAAACCGTCCGCGACGTTGCACTCTCCGGCAAAATCCTCGACGTTCTGAGGAACATAAGGGCGATTGGAAACGACACGCGCGTTGAGTTCCCCGGCTACTGCGGAAAGGGTCAGTGGGTTCCGGTCGACGACGGTGGTCCGCATATCCTCACAAGGGCCCTCGTGGGGGGATTGAGGTGATTGAGGCAGTTGAGAGACTCGTCAGACTACTTGAAGGGGAGAATGTTGAGTGGGAGGTCTTTTACCAGTTCGGTCGCTCGGGTTCGTTCGCCATAGAGAGGGAAACCCTTGAGCGCTCCCAGAGGAAGTTCTACTCTGGAATAGGACTTAGAATCGGCCTGAAGGGAAGGCTCGGCTTCTCTTACATTACCGGCCTGCATCCAAGCGGTAATGAACTTGAGAACCTCGTGAAGAGAACGCTAAAACTGGCGAGGATAAGCGAGGTTCCCTTCAGGGGCTTTCCAGAAAAGGAAAAAACACCGCTCGTAAAGGGTCTCTACGATAGGAGAATCGACGAGATTCCCTTTGAAGAGGCCCACTCCATGGCCCTGGAATACGCAGAGCTTATGAGCGAGAAAAAGAAAAACGAGACTATCTCCGGCTCTCTTTCCCTCGCGGTTGGAACGAGCGGGATTGTGAACTCCAACGGAATCGAACTCGAGGAGCGCTCCACTTACATGGGGGTTTCAGCATACGCCGTAATCAGCGACCCGCCGGGAACAGGTTCATACAGGCAGTCCTTTACATCACTCCAGAACTTCGGAGAACTTGAGAGGGCCGTTGAGAGCGCCATCGGAGATGCCAGGCTGAGCGCTGAAGCAAAAAAGCTTGAACCCTTCACCGGGGAGCTCGTCCTAGAACCCGAGGCGGTCTCGTCCCTTTTAGATGTCTTTCTGGGCAACCTCTACGGCGATGAGGTCTACCACGGAAGGAGCAGGTTCTCAAGGCCGGGCGAGGAAATAGGCTCGTTCACCCTCGTTGATGACTCAACGCTCGAAGGTTTTCCGGGAAGCTACTCCTTCGACGGCGAAGGCACTCCGGGCCAGAGGGCCGTTCTCGTTGAGGAGGGGGTAATTAAAAGCTTCCTCCTCGATTACACCTACGCCTCATTTCTCGAAATGAAGAGCACGGGAAACGCGTTGAGGAGCTTCAGGAGCGTTCCCTACATCGGAACGAGCAACGTAATCCTCGAACCCGGCGAGGAGAGCCTTGAGGACTACGAGGGAATCGTTGTCAAAAGGGTCTTCGGCGAACACACGGCAAACCCCGTGAGCGGTGACTTCTCGCTCACAGTTGAGCTCGGCTACGTCGTGAGAAACGGCGAGCTCAGGCCGTTTAAGGACAACATGCTCGTTGGCAACGTCTTCGAGCTTTTAAAAACCCTGAAACCCGGGAGGAAAGCGAGGAGGATTTCAAGCTTCCTCTCTCCAAGGGTTCTCGTCGAGGGCAGGCTAGTTTGATAACGTTTTTATATTTTTAGTTCCATTCCTGTTTTTGGTGATGAGCCATGGGCAGTGATGGGCTCAGTAACATTATGTCCCTGTTATTACCCGGCGAAACTATTCTTGTTGAGTACACCCAGGACTCCCCCTCCGAGCTACTCTTCTGGTTGCTCGTGAAATGGGCGGAGAAAAACGGTAAACCCGTCCTGATTGACGATGTTCTCGACACGTTCCCTGAGGTTTTGGCGAGACTTAGGGTTCTTGATTTTGATATCTCAGGCTTTGACGACCTTCCGGTTGTTAAAATCGGAGGTTCGAGAAACGTTGGCCGGGTTATAGGAACCATAGACGTAGACAGGCATTCAATTGACTTTAGATACTACGAGAGAATATACTCCAAGGTCATAGAAGGAGTCGCCATAAACCCGGTTCTCGGCTTCCACAAGCTGTTTATGGTTCTCACGGACAGGGAGCTGTTCAGGCTTATTAGGAACGTTGCCGGCTTTGTTGGTAAGAGGGACAGAATAGCCATATATCTCGTTAACTCAGACGTCCTGTCTTCCAAAGCCGGGGGATTCGACGCCCTCCTGAGAGAAATCGCAACAACAGTGCTGGCGTTCTACCCAACGGAAAGGGGCTACGTTCTGGGTGTTGTAAAAACGCCGAGAAAGGAACTCCTTGGAAAGGAAGCGGTAATCCTCTAGAGTTCCTCAAGGAGCTTCTTCCGCTTTTCCTCGTATTCTTCCTGGCTTATTATCCCGAGGTCGTAGAGCTCCTTCAGCTTTTTGAGCTTCTCAACTGGGTCTTCCCTTTGAGGTGCTTCGGGTTGATGGGCAGGAACGGTGCGCGTTATGAACTCCTTGGGTTTCCTCAGCGTCCAGGTCTCGCTGGTCAGACCCTTTTTCACGCCGATGCTCACCGGCTCGACGGCTATAGCATTTAGGGCGTCCTTAATAGCGTTTATCGCCCTTCTCGCCTCCTCCTTGTCCATCCATCCGAGCTTGAGTGTTATGTTCTCCTCACTCTCTATCACGAACTCCGAGCTCACAAGCCCCAGCTTCACGGTGACCTGCTCCAGCTTTTGGTAGGGGATGGCCCTCAGGTCGTACCTTCCGAGCAACTTCTCATCCAGGTAGATTATCCTTCTGTCCGTAACGAGAAGCCATTTGGGCTTTTCAACGCTTATCTTTTTCCTTATCGAAAAAAGAACCTCCTCGCCGGGTTCCAGATGTCTCAAAACTGACTTCGGCAGTTCAGGATTTTCCTCATTCGCCATGCATCCCACCATGACTAACTTATCCACAATCTATATCAGGGTTTCCCCGCAAACCTCATTAACCAGGCTGAGAAAATACTTTGGGTGCTACTACCATGAACTTTGATAGAAAGCCCCTGATTGGAATGGTTCACCTGAAGCCCCTGCCGGGCTCTTACAGGTACGATGGTAATTTAGACGCAGTAATCGAGTCAGCCCTTAAAGACGCCAGAACGCTTGAGGAAGCCGGCTTCGATGCGATTATGGTTGAGAACTTCGGCGACGTGCCGTTTCCAAAATACGTTGATAAAACTACCGTTGCATCTTTTACGGCTGTGGCCAAGGCAATCCGTGACGAGGTTTCAGTTCCGGTTGGGATAAACGTTCTGAGAAACGACGGGATGGTCGCTTACTCCATAGCCTACGCCGTAAAAGCGGACTTCATAAGGGTGAACGTGCTGAGCGGTGTGGTTTACACGGACCAGGGTATCATCGAGGGCATCGCCCATGAACTTGCAAGGCTGAGAAAACTCCTCCCAAGCAAAATCAAGGTCTTCGCGGACGTTCACGTTAAGCACGCGGTTCACTTCTTCGACTTTGAGGATGCTATACGCGACACCGTTGAGCGCGGTTTAGCCGATGCCATCGTCGTGAGTGGAAAGGCAACCGGAAAACCCGTTAACCTGGAAAAGCTCGCCCTCGCGAAGAAAATCTCCCCCGTTCCGGTGGTAGTTGGCTCGGGAACCACCTCCGAGAACCTGCCCCAACTCTGGAAGCACGCCGACGGCTTTATCGTTGGAACCTGGATAAAGCGGGACGGAATTGTCGAGAACGAAGTTTCTCCGGAGAGGGCAAGGAAACTCGTTGAGCTCGCGAAACGTCTTCGTGTTGGTGCTACACCCTGAAAAAACTACGAAAGCGTTATATCCCTTCGTTTATACCCACCACGGATACCAGAAGGCGGTGGTTGGAATGGGGAGGTACTTTGGAACCAGCGGAATCAGAGGTGTTTTCAACGACTGCGTCACCCCCGAACTCGCTTTGCGCGTTGGGAAGGCCCTTGGAACTTACCTCGACGGGGGAAGGGTAATTGTTGGCATGGACACGAGGACGAGCAGTGAAACCCTGAAGAGAGCCCTGATAAGCGGTCTCCTGTCTACTGGAACAGAGGTTATAGACATTGGCCTGGCCCCAACACCCCTCACGGGCTTCGCCATAAAGCTCTACGGTGCCGATGCGGGTGTCACAGTAACTGCCTCCCACAATCCGCCGGAATACAACGGAATAAAGGTCTGGCAGAGTAATGGCATGGCCTATACACCCGAGATGGAGGCGGAACTTGAGGCCATAATAGACTCCGGGAACTTTAAAAAGGCCCCCTGGAACGAGATTGGAACGCTCAGGAGGGCAAATCCAAGGGGTGAATACATTAAGCGGGCACTTGAGATGGTCGAACTTGAGAACTCCTACACAGTTGTTTTAGATACTGGAAACGGGGCAGGCTCAGTTCTCAGTCCCTACCTCCAGCGCGAGCTTGGGAATAAGGTCATCAGCCTTAACGCCCATCCGAGTGGCTTCTTTGTGAGAGAACTTGAGCCGAACGCGAAGAGCCTCTCAGCCTTGGCGAAGACAGTGAAGGCGATGAAGGCCGATGTAGGCATAGCGCACGACGGAGACGCGGACAGAATCGGCGTCATTGACGATGAGGGCAACTTCGTCGAGTACGAGGTCATGCTCTCGCTCATAGCGGGCTACATGCTCAGGAAGTTTGGAAAGGGCAAGATAGTTACAACGGTTGATGCGGGCTTTGCACTCGATGACTACGTCAGGCCCCTTGGAGGAGAAGTAATCAGGACGCGCGTTGGCGATGTGGCAGTTGCCGACGAACTCGTCAGGCACGGTGGCGTTTTCGGTGGCGAGCCATCTGGAACTTGGATAATCCCGCAGTGGAACTTCACCCCGGATGGAATCTTCGCCGGTGCACTGGTTCTGGAGATGATTGACAGGCTCGGACCCATAAGCGAGCTCGCCAAAGAGGTCCCGCGCTACGTGACGCTTCGCGCCAAGATACCCTGCCCCAACGAGAAGAAGGCTAAAGCTATGGAGATAATAGCTAAGGAAGCCCTGAAGACCTTCGAATACAAGAGGTTGATAGACATAGACGGGATTAGGATAGAGAACGACGACTGGTGGATTCTCTTCAGGCCCAGCGGAACGGAGCCGATAATGAGGATAACGCTGGAGGCACACACGGAGGAAAAAGCTAAGGAGCTGATGGAGAAGGCAGAGAGGCTGGTAAGGGAGGCGATAGCAAGGAGTTGAAAATATCTGGTTAGTCTATTATTTGGTGATCGAAATGGATTGGGAAGTGTTTGCTACGGTACTTAGTGCTATCATCGGGGTTGTGAGTTTTGGATACAATGTAATACAAGGTAGGGGCTTAAGCAGAATGTTCTTTAAATCGAACTTGCTATATCATTCTACCGTAAAGCGGGAGTATGAATCATTGAAAAAACAGGCATTGGAGTACTCTCGGGGTTGTAGTAAGAGAGATGGGCTTCTGATTGGTGCTGTTATTGTTAACATTTCTCTTTTCTGTACAATATTGGCTGGGAAATTTAACTCGGAAAATAAAGAAACAGCTTTCCTATTTTTTATTATTGGAGTTTTGTGGGTTTTCTTAAATCTCTGGTTCATTTTACTTAAAAAAGCTCTAATTTCTGAGGTGCAACTAGAACATAACAAAGTGAAAAACGCATTAAACGGATCAGCATGGATATTTTTGGGCTCTGTTTTAGCAGTTATGACTGTGGGTTTGAGGTCTTCATTTATTGGTTCTCCTACATTTTTTATTCGGCCTCTGTTATTGTTGCGGGGATTGGTGCTATATTATCCGCCTTAATATTCTCTACCATAATCAACACTGGGACTGCTTTGCTATGGAAAATAAATATCTCTAATAACAGTTCATTTAGTAATAAGCTACCTCATCTTCTTGTGAAAACTAAAACAGGTAGCGTATTCTTTGGTCAGCTCTACGACCCGCTTGATAGCAAGGTTCTTGTCCTAAGAAAATCCAAGCTGATGCACGGTGGTCAGATAGTTGAAGATAAAAATGATTTAATACTTTGGACCTCCCAAGAAAGCGCGGGGGACTATTGGATAATCCCTTGGAATGACATTGAGTCAATAAAAATAGTTGAAGAAGGATTGTATGCTCCTCCAGAGTCTTCTACTGATAACTCCATTTCCCAAAGCACAGATAATAATCCCAAAGAAGAGAATGAGAATCCAAAAAGAAAGAATACTGAAACTGATTCAAAGCCTAAAACTTGAGTTTACTCTCCTTTTTTCCAATTTAGTCCTTCAACTTTTGAATTAGAGTTCAAAATGGCAAAGTCTTAAGTGAAAACTACCCAACTAGAGCCTACTAATGTCTTCAAAGGCACATATCATCTAAAAGCTTGAATTCAAAACAAACATTCACCTTTCTGTTTCCATATGTTTCCCCTTCAACTCACTCAGAGTTACTCCAAGTCCAAGTGCCTCTCCTAACCTTCTCACACTATCTTCAACGTCATCTTTATCGAACTCGAGATAAACCCCATCGGGGAACCTCTTCATCAGCTCTTCAAAGAGAATCCCCGGGCCTTCTCTTATTCTAAAGCCAAAGCCTTCAACGACCTTTTTGCTCTCCTTAATTCTATCCTCCTTGTCCATGTAGAAGAACGCCGGAATCAGGCCGTAATCATATGAATCGGGGTCGTTTGAAGTTGTGTGGAAGACGCCACAGGTGGGCGAACCCTTAACACCCAGGAAAACAACTTTCTCCGGCCTTTCCTCAGATAAAACCCTCCCAATGAAATCCGCTATAACGTTTGCTTTCTCGCGCATGCCGAGCCTTTCAAAGCTCTCCCTTCCCATCGGCGGTCTCGGCCAGCCGATTAGCTCGAACTCCGGGCAGGGGTAGGCCAGAATCTGCCACTCCTCGCCGAGTTCTCCAAGGAGCTTTCTCAGCCTCTTCGCGGTCTCGTATTCCTTCTCCTTCGCTCCCCGGTAAACGTAGAAGGGGCTCAGGAGGCAGGGGGCTATTATCAGGAGGTTCATGCTACTCACCCACAACTATTTCGTACAGCTCTCTAACTGTGACCACTTTAATTCCCCTCTTTGGAAGCTCCCTAATGAGCTTTTTGTCCCCTGTAACGAGTGGCACACCGAGGGCCAGAGCAAGGGCGACGTAGGGCACGTTGAGTGGGTCGGGTGAAACTCGCTTGGCATCTTCGAGTTCGTCCTTAAATAACTCCCGAGGAACCGTAACTGTCTGTTCCCTAATGATTTCAAGCATCTCCTCAAGCTCGTCTCTCTTCAACTTGCTCAGCGCCAGTACTCTATCGAAATGCTTCTCAAGCTCCTCCCAGAAAAATTCGGGGACGAGGAATCTAACTGTTCTGAACACATAATTCCAGGCGAAAATCTGGTGGGCAACTCCCCTGCTGTGGAGGGCCGAGAAAAGGACGTTGAAGTCTAGAACGACCTCCGTTTAGACCACCCCGTATCTCCTAGCGAGGGCTTTTTTCAGCTCCTCCGACAGAGTTTCAGCGCTTTCATCGTTCAGTTCGCTCTTTTCCGCGAGCTCAATGAACCTTCTGGCCTTTAAGAGTCTCATTTCTATCTCCTTTAATGCCTCAAGCTCTATTTTTTTCCTAAGCCCCGGCGTGAGATATCTCTCAATTTCCTCCGGGACCCGTATAACAATCTCCCCCATGCTTCCACCAGAGCTTAATTGGTAAAACTCCCTTTAAACCTTCTCCGCGATGTCCTTTATTATTTCCTCGACCCTCTCTTTAAGCTCCTCAAGTGTTCCTTCGTTGACTATAACGTAATCGGA
>NZ_JALVAO010000057.1 GCF_027011145.1 Thermococcus sp.
TGAAAAGCTCCAAGACTTTTTCCCTCCGCAGTTCTGGCCTCTTTAGTCCCATTATCTCGACGTACTCCGGAAATGAGAGGGGCATTACCTCTATTGTCCTTCCCTTTCCCCTCCTGCCCGGAAAGAATTCAATATCCCTTCTAGCCCTCAGGGAGCTTGAGCCGGTAACCGTAACTACATCTCTCTCCAAGAGGCCAGCATCTATGAGGGGTTTAACCCCGCGCCACCAGCCTTCAAGTGAGGTAACTTCATCGAGAAAGATGTAACCTGTTTCAATTCCTTCCTTATTTTTAAGCCCCTTGAATTCGCGGAGAAGTTCTAAAAGCTCGCGGTGGCTTGGCAGTACCTCGACGTTGAGGTAGAGAATTGACTCCGGCGGGTTATCCCTCAGGAGTTCCTGAATCAGGAGCTTTATCCCGGTGGTTTTCCCAACCTGCCTCGGGCCGAGGACGAAGTTGAGGGAGAAGGGTTCGAGCGAGAGTTCGTCGAGCCAATTCGGCCACCAATGGATTTTCTGCTCTCTCCAGCGCTTTACGTGGTAGTCCTCTTTGTCCTCCCACCATGGGTTCATGTAGCTCAAATCCCCGAGCCTCATAGGGACACCTGAGAGGTTATGGCTCTCAATCCTTTATAAAGGTTGAGAAGTGTAAGTTCTCAGAGTTTAAAAATTAGGGGGTTAGAGCTTGATTGATATCTCGGCTTTATCGCTCTTCTTGAGCTGGATTGCGAAGAGGGCCTTCTCAATGGAACGCTTGCGGAGGTAAAACACGATCGTAAGTACAAAGCCAACAAAAGCCAGTATGTGAAGAATGCCGATAATTATCCAGTTTTTAATAGTTAGCATCCCTTGAAGTGTGGCAATTTCAATGGCCCCTGCATATCCTCCAAATATAAGCCATGTGGCAACTGCACATGTAAGGGCATCTTTTACACGTGTCCTTGCTTTTGAGTATCCTGCATTCAATATTTCAATCTCCGCTTCTTCTGGATTGTCTTTTCTGAATGCTTCAACGAAATCTTGGGCATCGACGTCCCAAAATCTTAATGCGCACCATAAGCTTGTGAATCCAATGAGTGACACGAAAAAGCTGACCAGAAGTGCCAAAAGAAAGTCTTCTCCTTCAAAGTTAAAGGCTGTGATAGAGAATATTGTTGCAAATACAAAAACGCCACCAAAAAAGTATATTATCGTACTAATGTCTTCGGCTCCATATCCTAATTTGTCATCAAGACGTTTTACGTAGTGGCCTTCTTTGACGGCCATTTCCCTTCTCCCTCCGGGTATTTATTGATTTCCCTCCTCCCGGAGGGTAATATACTGGGCGAAGGTGTTAAATACGCGGAAGTCAAAAACTGCTTCAGGTGTGAGCATGGAGGGTGTGGAGTACATCTACGACGAGCACGGGAGGATTAAGGGCGTCATCATATCCCCGGAGCTTTGGGAGAAGATAAAGGCCGAGCTCTTCGAGCCGTCGAAGTACAGGGGCATTTACAGGGGTAAGAAAGACCTTAAGAAAAGCCTCGGGGAGCTGAGGGAAGAATGGGAGAGGGGTTTCTGATTGACACAAACGTTCTCATTTACTACCTCGCGGATGCCATTCCAAAGGAGGAGCTTCCGAAGGTTGAAGAAATCCTGAGGAAAAGCTTTAATGTCTCCATAATTACGAAGATATAGTTTCTCGGCTGGAGAGGACATACCCCAGAGGGCTTTGAGAAGTCGAAGGAGTTCATAAGCTTCGCGTATGTCATACCGCTCACAGATGAGATAGCCGACGTTGCCATCGAACTCAGGAGGAAGGTCAGCATAAAGCTTCCTGACGCGGTTATAGCGGCTACGGCACTTCTACACAACCTGACGCTAGTTACGAGGAACGTCAAAGACTTCGAGAAAGTGAAGGGACTGAGGATATACAACCCATTCGAAAAGGTTGATGAGAGAAATTAGCCACCATTATATCCATTTTGACGCCTTTGACGGCGGTTTTCATTCTGGCCTTTTTGGAGTTTCATTTTGAGAAATTTCGCTCAATTGTCTGAGTGATGGTGGATTGAGTATCATCCTTAGCGCATCAGAAGCTATGAAAAGGGGGTAATAACCCGCCCGAGTTCATCGGCTCCGCCTTCGGCGGCACTCCCCGGGCGTTGAAGGTTCGGCCTTCATCAATAAAAGGCTTTCTACCACACCCTAATCTCCTCGTCACCTTCGAGTTCGACCTCCTCGTACCTTCCGCTCCTCTTCACGTCGAGGGTATAGACCAGAGCGACAATCGAGCCAAAGAGAAACGCCGTGAAAATCCAGGCAACCTTGGCGGATTCGGGCATGAATTTCTGCTTTGTGACAACGTCGTAGGTAACCCCGAGGAAGCCGGCGATGTTAAGGGACCAGATGAGAGTCCAGAGCCCAATCGCCACGTCGAACATGGAGAAAAGTGGAAGGGAGGGTTAAAAACCTCACTCCTTCTTGAGCTTCTCGCAGTTCTTGACCCAGTTCTCGAGGATATCTTTGAGCTTGGGCTGGCCGATTTCCTCGAGCTCGTAGCGGACCCTTACAGCGGGCTTGTTGAGCTTCATGAACCTGCGGAGGTCAACTGGAGTGCCCATGATGACCACATCCGCATCGGCCTTGTTGATTGTCTCCTCGAGCTCCTTAATCTGCTTCTTGCCGTATCCCATTGCAGGAAGGATAACGTCGAGGTGCGGGTACTTCTTGTAGGTCTCGACAATTGAACCGACGGCGTAAGGCCTTGGATCAATGATTTCCTTCGCTCCGAACTTCTTGGCTGCAACGTAGCCGGCTCCGTACTTCATTCCACCGTGGGTAAGCGTCGGTCCGTCCTCAACGACGAGAACGCGCTTGCCCTTTATGAGCTCGGGGTTGTCAACGAATATCGGCGAGGCCGCCTCGATAACCGTTGCATTCGGGTTGACCTTCTCGATGTTTTCCCTGACCTTCTGAATGTCGTCCCTGTTGGCGGTGTCTATCTTGTTGATGATTATAACATCAGCACTCCTGAAGTTGGTCTCACCGGGGTGGTACTTGAGCTCGTGACCCGGCCTGTGCGGGTCGGTAACGACTATCCAGAGGTCCGGCTCGTAGAACGGGAAGTCGTTGTTTCCTCCGTCCCAGAGGATTATGTCCGCTTCCTTTTCCGCTTCGCGAAGAATCTTCTCGTAGTCAACGCCAGCATAGACAACCATTCCCCTCTCGATGTAGGGCTCGTACTCCTCGCGCTCCTCGATGGTGCACTCGTACTTGTCGAGGTCCTCGAAGGTGGCAAAGCGCTGGACGACCTGCTTTCTAAGGTCTCCGTAGGGCATCGGGTGCCTTATCGCAACAACTTTGTATCCCATCTCCTGGAGGAGCTGGGCGACCTTTCTACTCGTCTGGCTCTTTCCACAACCGGTTCTCACAGCTGTTACGGCCACGACGGGTTTGCTGGACTTGAGCATGGTGCTCTTTGGACCGAGGAGCCAGAAGTCGGCTCCAGCGCTGTGGGCCCTGCTCGCGAGGTGCATGACGTGCTCATGGGAGACATCGGAGTAGGCGAAGACAACTATGTCAATGTCGTGCTCCTTGATTATCTTCTCCATGTTGTCCTCGCTCCAGATGGGAATTCCGTTCGGATAGAGCTCGCCGGCAAGCTCGGGCGGGTAAATTCTTCCCTCAATGTCCGGAATCTGGGTTGCGGTGAAGGCCACGACCTCGTATTCCGGATTGTCCCTGAAGAACACGTTGAAGTTGTGGAAGTCCCTTCCGGCCGCTCCAAGAATCAGAACCCTCTTCTTTTTCTTTTCGGCCATTTTCGTTCACCTCTAAAACTTTGTCCGCCTGTGTATCGAGCTTTACACTTATAACGGTTTTCGTTTACCTGTGAAAGAGCCTTACGTAACCGTTTCGAAACTAGCAAAGTTTTTCCGCAAAACTTTCAGAAAATCCTGAACCCAGACCGTTCCGGGATTACCAGTGGGTTTAATAAACGATTGTCGAATAAGATTCCTGGGATTGACATGAGTGACGTTGAGGTTAGAACGCACACAGCCCTGCACGTCGTCAAGGGTGCCGTTGTTAAAGTTCTTGGAGAGGAAGCCAAGTGGACGGCGAGCGTTTATGTGAACGGGAACCACGGCAGGCTGACCGTTAAGTTCAACAGAAAACCTTCGCCTGAGGAGATAGCGGAGATTGAGTTGCTGGCTAACGAGAAAGTAAGGGAAAACGTCCCCGTGAAGGTCTATGAACTGCCGAGGGAAGAGGCAGAGAGGCGCTTTGGTGAAGATATGTACGACCTTTTCCCGGTTCCTGAAGATGTGAGGACGCTTAAAGTTGTAGTCATCGAGGACTGGAACGTCAACGCCTGCAATAAAGAGCACACGAAGACAACGGGAGAAATCGGGGAGATAAAAATCAGAAAGATCCGCTTCAGGAGGAGTAAAGAGCTTTTGGAGATTAGCTTTGACGTTGTGGACTGAGTTACTTCCTCACCCATAGCGCCCCGGCCATGCCGAAGTAAGTAGGACAGGCGTAGGCACTTTCCTTGAGCTCAAAATTTCTTACCTTCATGGCACCCAGCATCATGAGCATCTGCCAGTAGCTGTCTACCAGAGCCTTCCTCACCAGCCCCTCGGGAACGCCGGGAAGCTCTTCGAGGCGGTTTTCGTTTATCAGCTCCATTATTAGCCTGTCGTACTCCTCGCTCTCTTTAACCTTGCCGTAAGGGCCGTCCTCGCTGTGCCCGTGCCCGTGGTCGGCACTTATTATCAGCGCGATTTTCTTCTCGCTTTCCTCCAGCACTTTTCCAAGGATTTCTCCTGACTTCACGAGGGTTTCCCTGTCGATGCCCCTTGAAGGAGTCATCAGGACAAGCGGTTTTTTCTCGAGAAAATGGAGCGGTATAAGTTCCCCCCAGCTCAACGGCCACCGGGAGTACTCCCCGCGGAGCGAGGCAAAGTTCAAATCCACCACCGGAATCCCCGCGCTCTTTTCGGCCCTGTAGATTTTCTCGGCTAGCTCCCTATCGGTTTTCCACTCACCAGGCAGTTCCTTTCCCTCAAAGCCGAGCCAGGAAACCAGGTTCTCCGCCATAACCACCCCAAGATGGTCGCTCATTCTGACGTTGTGTGGGCTTATCAGGACGTAGGAGTCAACGTTTGCAAAGGCCTTTCCAATGTCTTTCAAAACCTCCGCCAGCTTTTTCGTTTCTTCGTCGGGAGGCTCCAGGACCGGGTTCCCGTGGGGCATCAGACCGATTCCGGCAAGCATCTCAATCACCTCAGGCAGTTTTCAAGGCTTTCAAGGGGACACTCCCTTATCGTTCCCCCTTTGGCTTGGGAGAGAGTCCTCAATCCCGAACCTGTGAGAATCGAAACGACCTTCGCTCCCTCCTCAGTCCTTCCGTTTTCGACGAGCTTTCTCAAAGCGGCAATCCCGGTGGCGCTCGCCGGCTGGACGAAGAGACCCTCTCTCGCGAGCTTTCTCTGGGCCTCCCTGATTTCGTTATCACTCACCGCAACACAGAGCCAGCTAAAATCCTTTAGGAGCTTCAGAACCGCGTTCCCGCTCGGTGGATAGGGGTTTGCTATGGCCTTTGCTATCGTTTTTGGCCTTTCAAAGCGCTCGATTTTTTCTTTTCCCTCTTTGAACGCCCTGCATATCGGGGAACAGCCTTCCGCTTGAACTGCAACCAGAGTTGGAAGCTCCTCGATGAGTCCGCTCCCTTTTAGCTCGATGAAGCCCTTCGCCACGCCCCTGAATAGACCGCCGGAGCTTGTTGGAATTAGGACGTAATCCGGTGTTACCTCCTCGGCTATCTCGAAGGCTATGCCCTTGTAGCCCTCAACGCGGAACGGGTTGTCCGAGTTCATGAAATAAATTCCTAGACTTTCTCCCAGTTTCAGGCTCTCGAAGTAGAGCCTTCCGTAGTCGCCTTTGACCCTTATCACGTCCCCGCCGTAGACGGAGACGGCCTTAAGCTTTTCATTGCTAGCGCTTTCGGAAACGAGGATTTTGGCATTGAGGCCAAAGCGCGATGCATAGGCTGAAACGCTCGCCGCCATGTTTCCTGTAGAAACAGTTCCAACGGTTTTGTAGCCGGCCTTTAGGGCGTAGCTCATAGCCAGAAACGTTCCCCTGTCTTTAAAGCTCCATGTGGGATTTACGGTCTCGTTCTTGAGGTAGAGCCTTACGCCGAGCTCTCCACCTATTTTGGATTTGACCAGTGGAGTATCCCCTTCACCGAGTGAGAACTCAAGGGCAGGCTCAACGGGCCAGAAGTCGTAAAACCTTTCCCAGACGGTTTTGCCTATGTATGGTTCGCCCCTTAAGAGCTCGAACTCCACAGGTTCGTTGCATTCGCACCTCTGCACGGGCCTATCGTATTCCCTTCCGCAGATTGGGCACTTAAGCCTCAACCCTAACCCCCCTCACGGCTTTCAGGAGAACGGTCTTTCCGCTGAGCGTTATCGTGAAGTGCGCGTAGTCGTCCTTTTCGGCGAGCTCTTTCAGGATTCCCGCGAAGGTCTTCGCGGCTTCATCACTTGAGAACTCCACCTTCCAGAGGAGAACATAGTCGGTTCCGTTGACCGCCAGAAGTAGCTTATCTCCGCGCCAAGCCGTTGAAACGTTCCACGCGGTTTCGTTGTTGAGCTTCGCGCTATCGTGGAGGAGAATGTAGACGTAGAAGGCACCCATCCTGTCGTCCCTAAGGACGCTCCAGTTTCCGCTGAGTTTTAGGGAGACGTTCACCGGCGTCACGTTCTCAAGGTAGAGGTTTGGGTGCATTATCTGAGCGGTTGAAACGGGGTAGTGCCTGTAGGCCTCGTTCACGAGCTTCCAGCCCCCTTTCTCGTAGAGGTATCTGACAAAGCTATCACCGAAGACGTAGGGGAATATTCCTATGTCCGTTATTGGGTTACCGCTGAGGGAGCGTATCTTGTATATGGGAATCCCGTTCCGCTCGCAGTAGATGTCAGCCACGAGGTCGGCGTCCCCTTCCACCAAAGCCCTGACCGCGAGCGTTCCGTCGAAGGTGTTGGCGCTGTATTTGGCGTTGAACCACTGTTTCTGGAGGACGTGCGTAAGCTCGTGGGCCAGGGCCCTCTTTGCCATGGCAGGATTGCTCTCAAAGTTCTCCTCCACTATGTAAATCGTGTTCCCCACGGTTAGGGCTATCCAGCCCGCGCTCTCTTCCCGCTTAGCCTGGATGAAGGAGTAGTTTCCGGGGATTAGAAGGGTCATCTTGTACGTTAATTCCTGAATCCTTAGCTCCTCCTCGTTCTGACTTGAGGGGCCGAAGAGCCTTATTGCCTCAGCCCGGGTTATGACGACTATCTTCGGCTTCTCCTTGAAGATGAGACCCCTTATCTCCTGAACTTGCTCTATAATCTCGTTTACCTGCTCGAGGATGGAATTGGCTGAGTACGCTAGGTTAACCGCCGAGTACAGCGAAACAACGAGGGTTGCAACGAGAAGAACTGCGACGAATTTCCTTCCCATCTCCACCGGAAGATTATAATGGGAAGGGATTAAAAAGGAATTGGTTCAACCCTAAAACTCCACGAACTCCTCCTTCATGCCGTCCTTGGTTATAACAACTACCTGAACCTTTTTACTTCCTGTGTAAACGTCGCGCTTTCCGGCGGTTTTAACGGCCCTTATCGCGAGCTCCTTTGCCTCCTCGACGCTCATGTCCTTCTTAAAACCGTCCTCAAGGACGGCTATGGCGAAGGGACTTCCCGAGCCGGTCGCGGTGTAGTCGTCGAAGATTAGCCCTCCGAGGGGGTCGAGGTTGGCCAGGGTCGGCTCATCAACGTATCCACCTATGATAATCTGCACCATGTAGGGGAACCACTTGTTCTCGTTGAGTATGTTGCTGAGCAGGTTTGCCATGGCCCTGGCCGTCATCGGCCTTCCCCACGTGAACTGGTAATAGCGGGCCTCCGCCTCGAGCATTCTCGCGAGTGCCTGAACGTCCCCCACGCTTCCAGCTGTCGTTATCGCTATCCTGTCCGTTATCGGGATTATCTTCCTGATGTTGAGCGTCTCAACCATGTGGTCGAGGGAAGCCTGAGTATCGGCGGCTAAAACGACGCCGTCCTTTGCCTTTATACCAACCGTTGTCGTTCCGGTCTTCTTCTCCATCTCTCTCACCTGAAGTAAGAAACGCGCCTTTGTTTTAAACCTTTAGCCCCGGGACGAGTAGCCTCTTCCCCTCAACTTCAATTATCTTCGCCTTTATCCCGTATGTTTCCTCGATGATTTTCTCACTTAGCTTTTCTGAAGGGCCTTTCCAGACGGTTTTTCCGTTCTTCAGGACAAGGGTTCTGTCGGAATAGCTTAACGCGAGGTTGAGGTCGTGGAGAACGGCTATGATTATCTTCTCCCCCTTCAGTTCGTTGAGCAATTCCATTACCTCTAGGGCGTTGTTTATGTCAAGGTGGCTCGTCGGTTCATCGAGCAGAATAGCTTCACTTCCCTGGGCCAAAGCCCTCGCTATCAGCGCCAGCTGGAACTCCCCCCCGCTCAGGCTCGTTATTTTTTCCCGTCTTCGCTCCCACAGACCGACCCTTTCAAGGGCCTCCCTCACGCTTCCCCTCGTCATGTACGCTCCCATCTCGACGAACTCCTCAACCGTGAAGGCAAACTGGGGGAGTGAGCTCTGGGGGACGTATGTTATCAGCCTCGCCCTTTCCCGGGGTTTAAGGGAGAGCAGGTCCTTCCCTTCAAGCCTCACAAAGCCAGTCGGTTTTAGAATCCCCACGAGGCACTTCAGAAGCGTGCTCTTTCCAGCACCGTTCGGCCCGATTATGGCCAGCAACTCCCCACGTCCGGCCTCCAATTCGACGTCTCTCAAAACCCCCCTCTCGCCGTAGGAAAAGGAAACCCCTGCCTCAAGCAACGAGCTCACCCCTCTTGTGCTTCATCAGCAGGTAGAGGAAGAACGGGGCGCCCATAAGAGCCGTCACGACCCCAACCGGAATGACCGTGGGCTTTGCAAGGGTTCTCGCGAGCAGGTCAGCCGTAACGAGGAGGGTTCCACCGAAGAGGGCCGTCGCCGGAACGAGCTCCCTGTGGTTCGGGCCGAGGATTAGGCGCATTATGTGGGGGCTGACGAGGCCGATGAAACCTATTATCCCGGAGGTGTAGACCGAGAAGGCAGTCAGCGTCGCGATAACGCCGAGGAATATCTTTCTATACAGGTGGAGGTCGAGGCCGAGGGCAATGCTCTCCTCCCCGAGGAGAACGAGGTTCAGCTCGCGCCAGCGCCACGTGAGGAAGAGAATTCCAGCCAGGGAAACGACGAGCATTATCTTCACGTCCCCCCACGTGCTCCCGTTGAAGCTTCCGAGGAGCCACATCCAGCTCAGGTGCGTTTTCTGGGGCCTTGTTACGTAGATGTACCATGTTACCGCGTTGGCAAGAAAGCCGTAGGCGATTCCGGCAAGGAGGAGCGTGTCAACAGGGACTGCCCCGTCAACCCTTGATATCGTGTAGACAATGAAAACCGAGAGGAAGGAGAAGATTAGGGCGAAGGGGGCCATGTAGACGGGGTTTATAAGGACGGCTATCGCAGAGCCCAGCGCCGCGCCCGAGCTTATCCCTATGATGTAGGGGTCCGCAAGGGGATTCCTGAAGAGGGCCTGACTGGTGACTCCAGCACCCGCGAGGGCGAGGCCGACAAAATACGCGAGGAGCACCTCCGGAAGGCGAAGTTGCCAGACGATGATGAAGTAGTCGGGCTTTTCTCCGGGGTTAATGCCGGTAAAACGGGATAGCTTTAGCTCTATTCCGTAGAGAAGGCTTGAGGTAACGTCGTGAAGGCTAAGACTAACCGGCCCGAAGTAAACGCCGAGAAAAATCGAAACCGCTGAGAGGAGCAACAGTGCCGGGAGCCATTTCCGCATGTGCTGGAGTTTTTGTCCATGGTTTAAAAGGCTTTGTCACTCGAGGGGCGAGCGACCGTACTTGAGGAAAACCCTCAGTTCAGGGCTTTCGGCCTTTATTATGTTGAGGAGTGCCCTTAACTCAACTTCGAAGGCCTTTTTCTCAATCTTAACACCCTCGTGGGCCCTCTGGAGGGGCCTGAAGTAGCCGTTGCTCTCGTGCCACAGTATCTCGCTCAAAAGCTCGTCGTTTATCTCCCTGTTACTCTGAAGGAGGTATATCACCCCACCGCGCATGGTCCTTATGTAGGCCATCGGGACGCCCCGCTCAATGTACTCCTCAACCGTCGGGAAGTACTTCCTGAGAACCTTGGGCATCCTGTGGCTTATGGCCCTTCCCCCCTGAGTTATGACGTAATAGCCGGCCCTCTCCTCGCCGTATGTCCTCCTCAGGTATGCGTCAAGGTATGGAACGTCAACGATGTCAATCCCTAGTTTCTGGGTCAGCTTCCTGTTGTAGAAGCTCTTCGCCACGTAAACGAGGTTCAGTTTGAGCAGTTTCTCCAGCGAGTATAGGTATTCGAGGTAGCCCAGAACCACGTGGACCGAGTTGCGCGCGTCGTCCAAAGTTAGCTCCTTCTCCTCCCCATACTCCTGGAGGATTTCCCGGAATATCTCCTCGGCGTCTTTTTCTCCCTTGATGTACGCGTCCAGGGTTTTTCTGGTTATAACGACCCTCTTCGGGAGGGTCGCGTCGAGGGAACTCCCCCTGAAGCCCTCCATCGCCCGATAAAATTCCTCAAAGTCCTTAAGCCTCTCATCGGCTAGTATTACGCCCCCGTTTACCTTTCTGCTCTTCTTCAGCTCCTCCTCAAGCCTTTCGTAGTGCTCGTCCAGAATTTCAACGAAGGCCTTGACGAGCTCTTCAAGCCTGTTTTTGCCCAGCGCGTTCTCGATGGTCGTTATACCCTTCACGCTCTCCGGGTAAACCGGCGGTCTCGTGAGGGAGCCCGTCAAAGTGCCATCCATCATGACGTAATCAACCCCACCAAGAAGGGCCGAGAGGTAGCCTAGTTTGTTCTCCAGCGTTTCCATCTGGAGGCGGATTATCTGGTCGGATATGCCCTGGTTGTAGAGCATCGCGTTGACGTAAACGAGCCTGTAGGCCGGACCGTTGCCGAAGGCGTAGCTTGAGACCGCGTAGAAAATAGTCCCGCTGAGCCTCTGCTTTCCCTGACTGCCGTCCACGGCGTAAACCCTGCAGGGCCTTCTTTCCTTGGGCAGGTCCCTCCATTCGAGGCCCCTCAGCTTTACCATTGCCTCGTCGTAGCCCCTCTGGAGCATGGCCTTTATCCTGTCAACGCTTTTCCTGTCGAGAAGCCGGTACACGCTCACACCCCCAGCTCAACCTCCCTTAGGACGGAAACGCCGTTCTCGAGGCTCACCTTTATAACCCTGTCCGCGGCATCCTTGAGCTCTTCATCATGTGAAACGACTATGACCTGGGGTATCTTCCGGAGGTAGCGTTGCATTATGTCCACGAGCCTTCTCCGCCTCTCCTCGTCAAGGTACGGCGTTGGCTCGTCCAGAATGAGGAGGCTTATCTCTCCCGCAAGATAGAGCGACAGTGCAAGCCTGAAGGCCAGACCGAGGGCAATCCTCTCACCCCCACTCAGGAAACCGAGGCCGTGTTCCTTTCCGTTGTAAACCACGCCGAGCTTGACCTTGTTCTCCTCGGCTTTGACAGTTATTCCGGAGTACTTCTCCTCGGTCAGCTCCTCGAATATCTCGCTCGCTATCTCACCGACCTTTGCCAGGGCTCCCTCCTTCAGGAGGTTCTTGTAGCGCTTTACTTTCTCCCTGAGCCCCTGAACCCTCTCGCGGGCCCTCTTCAGGTTTTCAAGCTCCCTGGCCTTCTCCTTCCTCCTCTCCCTCTCGTCCTTGAGTTTCCTGATGTTCTCAACTATCTCGTCCCTCCTCTCCTCGAGTCCCCTGAGCTTTTCCTCCGTCTTGGCGAGCTCCTCCCTCAGCTCGGCAACCCTCTCCCTGGCCTTTGCGTGCCTCTCCGGGTTGTATTTTGCCTCAAGCGCCTCCAGTTTTCTTCGGGCCTCCGAGAGAAGATGGGACTCAGCTTTAAGAGCCTTCTTCGCCCCTTCCAGTTCCGTCCTCGTTGCGGACAGCAGGCCTTCCTCCTTTTTCAGTTCCTTCTCGGCGTCCTTAATAGCAAGATAGCGCCTGTAAACCGGCTCCAGTTCCTCAATCTTCCCGTCAAGTTCCTCCACACTTGAAAAGCCGAGGCTTTTAAGTTCTGCTTCAATTTCCTCGAGCTTTTTTTCGACTGCCCTTAGCCTTTCCTTCAGAACGTTCCTTTTCCGCTCCAGTGCCTTACCCTTGGCCAGCTCCTCACGGAAGTTCTTCAGCTCCCCTTCAACCTTTCCAAGCTCGTTCCTCAGGCCCTCGTATTCCTCGACCCTAGCTCTTAGCTCCTCAACGTTGTAGGTCCTCAGCTTATCCTCCAATTCCTTGGCCTGCTCAAGGAGTTCCCTCTGGGTTATTAGCTCGCGCTCCATCTTGAGCTTCCTCTCAACCTCAACGAGCTCCTGCCGGAGTTCTTTCTCCTCGGCGTCGAGGGCCTTGAGTTTCTCGGAGATGCCCTTAACCTCGGACAGATACGTTTCCAGCAGTTCCTTCCTGTGCTCTTCCGTTAGTTCTCTGCCACAGACCGGGCATTTTCCCTTGGCCTTCTTGAGCTCCAGTATAGCCCTGTTCCTCTCGCTGGCGTGACTCTTAAGGGCCCCCTTCTCCTCCCTTATCTCCTCAAGCCTTCTGAGAATCTCGTCCTTTCTCTTACGGGCGTTTTCAACAACCCTCTCAAGTTCCTCAAGTTCCTCCGGTGAGAACCTGAGCCGGGACATGAGCCTCTTCAGGTTGGCCTCTAACGTTTTGACTTCCTCGTAGGCCTTTACGCTCCCTTCAAGTTCGGTGAGCTTTTTCAACAGCCCCTCCCTCTTCCGCTCCAATTCCTCCAGACGGGACTTAAGTTCCTCGAGTTCGGCAAGGCGTTCCTCTATTCCAGCAATCTGGGCCCTGTAACTCTCGGCCAGTTTTTCGCTTTTGGCCTTCCCATCGGAATAGCGCTTCCTGAACTCGGACAGCTTTGTGTAAAGCTCCGCCTTTTCTCTCAGCTTATCCGCCTCTTTAACCTTCTCTTTAAGCTCGTTTATGCGTTTCTCGGCCTCAGCCAGTTTTCTGCTCAGCTCCTCAACCCTCGCCTCTATCGCCCTGACGTTTCCTTCCCGTCTTTTAACCTCCAGTTTCAGTGCGTTGACTTCCTCGGAGAGCTCATCGAGTTTCTCGAGTTCATCTTCGGCGGTTTTCAGCTCCCTCCTGAGTTTTGGGAGTATTGGAGAAAGCTCGTTTATTGCCCTCAGAACCTCGGTCAGGCTCTTTTCCATCTCCTCGATTAGGGAGTCTATGTTCTCGGTGCTCTTGAGGTAGTCCTCCACAGCTTTAATCCTCGCGTCTATCTCCTTCCTCACGTCGAGGAGGTTCCTGTAGGCGTTTTCATACCTGTCCAGACCGAGAACCTGCCTCACTACTTTTTCCCTGCTCTCGTCGCTTTCGAGTATGGCGTCAATCTCGCCCTGGCGTATGTAAATCGCGTTGAGGAAGACGTCGTAGGGGATTAGCTTCTCCATCCACTCCCTGACCTGTCTCTGGCCACTCTCAAGGGTTTTCCAGCCCGTTCCATCGTGGTACTTGACGAAGGAAATGCCCCGCGTGATGTTCCTGTGGATTTGATACCTAACGCCGTCCTTCTCGAAGAAGACGGTTATCTCCGTCGACGTTCCCCCGATTCGAAGGAAGTCGTCCTTCTTGAGGTCTCTCGGTTTTGCCGGCCAGTAGAGGCCTATCAGAAGGGCATCAAGGAGGGAACTCTTACCGCTCCCGTTCTGGCCGACTATGAGGTTTATCCCGCTCGTAAAGTTAACCCGGGTAAGCCTGTGGGAGCGAAAATCCTTGATTATGAGCTTTTCAACCTTCATTTCCCACCACCGAGCCAGGCAAGAAGGTTGGAGCCCTTTCCGGGCTTGGTCCTGGGGGATTTCTTTTCCGTTTTCTCCTCAGGTTTGGCATCTAAGTCCGGAGTCTTTTCTTTCCGCTTTTCGTTTCTCTTTTCCTCCTCCGGGGGTTTTTCCTCAGGTTTTGTGACCTCTTCCTTCCACCCTCCAAGAAACAGCTCGACGACGGCATCAACGTTTTCCAACTTCTTCTCCCCGGTCATCTCTATTGCCCTGAGTTCGATGGGTGAGAAGTACTCGTTCGGCCTCGGTACTTCTCCACCCTTAACGGTCCTGAGCTTCCTCTCAAAGCGCGTCCTTACGTAGAGGTACTTGACGTCAAGTAGCTCCCTGATAGCTGAGACATCAAAGGGCCTCTCCCACTTTATGTCGAGCCTCACAAAGGCCTCGCCCGGGATTTTGGATGCGAGCCTCTTCACTTCCCTCTTAACCGTCTCCTCGTCGGCCTCGATTTTAATGTCAATGAAGGGTCTCACCTTCAGCTCAATGAACTTTGGCTTCCAGTTCTCCACTATGTAAAAGCCCTTCTCAATTCCGGCTTTCGGCTTGAAAGTTCTCCCGTCCCAGCGGTACCTAATCTCGTAGTCGCCGAAGTCCCACCGCTGAAGCGAGCCCGGATAGACGAGTTTTCCCACGTCGTAGTTGGTCTCGAAGCGCCTGTGGATATGGCCCAAAGCGTAGTAGAGGTATCCCCTCGGCAGGTCCTCCATCTTGAGCTCAAAGTAGTCCCTCTGGCTTTCCGGGATGAGCCCCATCATCCTCTCAATGAGCTCCTTTATCCCCTGGTGGAGCATGAGAATAGCGTTCCCCTCCGGTTTGAAGATGTCGCTAAGCCGGTTCTTTTCGAGCCACGCGGCGCTCATATACTTGAGCCCGTGTATTTCAACGCTCCTCCCACCTTTCTCAAAGACACCCTTAACTAGGTACTTGTTTCCAAGCCTCTCGCTCGTCAGGTACTCGCTCTCGACCCTCTCCTCCCTGATTCCGACGAGGTTCAGCAGGCCCAGGCTTTCCAGCAGGTGATAAGCCGAGACCCTCCGCTGGGTTCTGTCATGGTTCCCCTCTATTGCAAAGACGGGTATTCCCCTCGCCTTAGGTATTTCAAGGGTTTCTATGGCCCCCTTCAGGGTCTCCGGACTGGGCCTGCTTGAGTGAAAGAGGTCACCGGCTATGAGGATGAAGTCCACTTTCTCCTCGACTGCCCTCTCTATAACCTCCCGAAAGGCCCGGGCGAACTCCTCGGCACGGTAGGGCAGGCGGTACTGCTCGAAGCCGAGGTGAACATCCGCGAGATGAGCAAACTTCATTTTAACACCTCAGAAGTCTATTTCAACGCCCTCCTCCTCGTAGAGGGCCTCCTTCTCGCGCTCGGCCCTCTCGCGCTTAAGCCTTTCGCGCCAGCGTGCAACTATACCTATGTCCTCACCGCCGTAGTCACCGCCGATGGCCTTGAAGTTGTGTATCTTGACGAGTGCCGGAAGGCTTATCGCCTGACCGACGATAACTGCCTCACCCTTCCCCAGGGACGCTATGTCTCCAAGGAGGTCAGAGCTGAGCTGTTCGCTGGCCCTGAGGACGTAGTCCTGGTCCTTGGGATTGACTATTCTCAGGATTATTTTGGTGTTGGTCTGGCTCAGGACGTCTTCGTTGAGTTTGTTCGGCCTCTGTGAGACTATGCCGAGGCCAACGCCGAACTTCCTTCCCTCCCTGGCTATTCTGCTCAGAATCCTGACGGCGTCGTTCTTCTCGCCTTGAGGCGCGAAGATATGGGCCTCCTCGACTATTATCAGAACGGGCTCGGCCAGAGCCGGGCTCCTCGCTTCTATCTCGCGCAGAACCTTTTCAAACCTCTCGATTTCCTCGGCGAGCATTGAGTTGGGCCTTTCCTTAAGCTCTTCCTTAAGCCGTATGAGGTTCTTTCTGGCCTGTTCGTAATCGACCCTCGTCTCGAAGACCTTTCCAAGGAGCTTTCCGACAACCACTTTCATCTGCCCCTCGTCGAGGGGGCCGAGGTCAATCACGTTTGCCTTTCCGGGCTCTATCTGGGCTATCAAATCCTCGCTCGTGAGGAGCGAACCGTAGTTCCTCAGGAAGCGCCTTATCCTGTAGACCACACCCCTGATGGTCTCAACCCTCTCGCTCTTGAGCTCCTCCGTTATGTACGCCCCCTTTCCCTCGTCCCAGAAGTAGGCCGTCCTGTTGGCTATCCACTCATTGAGCGTGTTCCTCAGGGCCTCAATCAGTTCCCTTCCGCCGAGCTCGGGGTTTTCATGTTTCACGGTCTCCCACGCCTTGGCGAGGAACTCCCTCTGTATCGTCGCGTTGCTGGCTACCTCTATAAGGTCCGCCAGCTCCTCGCTGTCCATTTCCTCTGGCATTATCTTGGCCTCTATGCGCTTGACGCGCTCCTTTCCGGTCTTTGGGAGCTTCAGCTTGACGTAGTCCCCATGGGGGTCGAGGACTATAACTGTCCCTCCGAGTCTGTTCACAATCTCGCTAACGAGCACCGCAACCGCGTTGCTCTTTCCCGCTCCCGTAACGGCCAGAACCGCGAAGTGTCTCGAAACGAGCTCGTTCGCGTCCAGATAAATCGGCACGTCTTCCCTAAGGAGGAGGTTCCCGATTTCGACGAAGGAGTCCCCTCCGTAGTAGATTGCCTTCAGGAGCTCGGAGCTTGCCCTGTAGACGGTGTTGCCATTTGGAATGGGCACGCGGTTCGGAACTATCTCGGCCCGCTCATCGTTTAGGATGACCCTCCCAAGGATGCGGACGTTAACTATCAGCGCCTCGTTCTCGCTGATGCTCTCGCCGTACTCCTTTATGTCGAGCATGAGGGACTGGAACGTGCTTTTACCCTCGCTCAGGAGCCAGTTTACGTTTTCCAGCCCCCGAATTGTTCCGATAACCCACTCCTCGCAAGTCTCTCTCGTTTCCTTGCAGAGTCTCGCAACGACGAAGTCTCCAAACTTGAGTTCGGTGTCAGGGTGAGCGTAGAACTGGAAGGAACTGACTGTGGCCTTCCCTGTAACTATCCCAACGGGTTCTTCGTGTATCCTCATGCAACCACCGTGAGAGTGATTAAGCCCACGGGCTATAAGTTTTACTAACGGGGGAGAAAATCAGCCAGGAATCCGGTCATCATCCCACGGTCAGGTTCGAGAGTGTTCATCACGTCGGGGTGGCCACCTCATAGGGAGTTCCCCAACCCTTAAAAGCCTTGGGGAAGATTTACTAACATGAGCGTCTCAGCGAGGGAAGTGAGGGCCAGAATCCCGCTGGCACTCGTCACGATAAGGCCGGCAAAGCTCTTTGACATAAGCGAGGTCATGAGAATCGAGAGGGAAACCTTTCGCGAGGCGTATCCGAGGGGAATCTTCCTGGTCTTCCTTGAGAACAACCCCGATACTTTTCTTGTCGCCGAATACAACGGGAAGGTAATCGGCTACGTCATGGCCTACCTGAGGCCCGACCTTGAGGGGCACATAATGAGCATAGCCGTTGACAAGCGCTACCGCGGGAACGGTATAGGCTCGGCCTTACTGACCGAGGCCATAGAGAGGCTCATCGAGAGGGGCGCTCGCTACATAGGCCTTGAAGTCAGGGTCAGCAACGAAGGGGCCATAAGGCTCTACGAGCGCTTCGGTTTTAAAAAGGTGAAGCGGATAATCGGCTACTACTCAGATGGCGAGGATGCCTACTACATGCTCCTCCCGGCCGAGGAATGGAGGGGAAGCTGATGATGGTCTTTTACCTGAGCGGAGACAGGGTCTTCTCGACAGACCAGAACGCGATAAACGGCCTCTACAACAAGAGACACTTCGGGAAGTTGGTTGAAGGCAAACTCTTTCTGTCCCTCCTTGAGGCCACCTACCTCGTCGAGAGGGGCAAGATTGAAGTCAGGGACGGGAAGAGGAAGCTCACCGTTGAGGAGCTCATGGAACTTGGAAGGAAGAGGGACGAGCTCTTTGACGCGAAGTACCTCGTTTACAGGGATTTGCGCGACAGGGGTTACACCGTAAAGTCCGGCCTGAAGTTCGGCTCGCATTTCAGGGTTTACAGAAGGGGAATGGACGAGCATTCGCAGTGGCTGGTCTGGGTCCTGCCTGAAAATTCCCGCCTGAGCCCGAACGACATAACGGCCAGGGTTAGGGTTGCCCACGGCGTGAGGAAGAACATGATTATGGCGATAGTTGACGAAGATGCCGACGTTACCTACTACAAGGTCGAGTGGGTGAGGTTCTGAATTACCCTCCCACTTCCTCCAGTTCCTTTACAACGTTTTGAACCCACCCGGGAAGTTCCTCAAAGGATACCAGCTCAACGCTGACGTCTTTCGAGGCGAGGTTGACGGTTGCAACTGCGAACTCTTTTCCAGGACGGGGAAGCTTGGACGTTACGTTGGAGCTATTCCCTTCTATGCTCTTTTCATTGCCCCCGATTGAGTAGTAGAGCATAACTGTGAGGTTGGTCACGTTGTAGGTTATGAGCGTTGCTCCAGGGGGAAGGGTGGTTTTCTCCTCGACGAGCGATTGGGCCATGTCGAGGGCCTTTCCCGTGTATATGAGATAGTCGCTGTGGGGAATCTCCCTGATTTCCAGTACCTTGCCGTTTTCAGACCTAATCACTTGATAGTAGCGCGTTCCGTTGCTGGTGTTGACCTGATAGTACTCGTAATAGGTCGAGTTTCCCAGAAAGATACCGCCGAGAACGTGCGGATAGCTGGCGATTAGGGAGTTGAACTCGGAGTTCTGTGTGCGGTGGACATAAGTTACAGTGCAAATGATGAAAAGGATAAGTGACAAACCTAAGGCTTTGGCCTTTCTCATTTTTATCTCCTCCAGAATAACAATCAAAAACAGCTCTATGATGAGGCCCAAGAGGACGAAGTACTCCTTCTGGATGTTCACAACAAAAGACGCTCCGAGCCACAGTAGCGTGAAGAGGCCTATTGTTGTCACCTCTCTTGGGGTAGCATGCCCATCAAAGTATAATCCCAGAGCTGTCATGAACACTATACCTCCTACCTGAACCCACATCCATTGCCTGTTCACTTCCCGCGGGAAGTCAAAGGCAAAGGCCAGCATGAAAAGGAACAGGAAATACAGGAAAGGAAACACAACTCCCCGGCGCTTTATGGTTTCGCCCTCATGAGACAGGGTCATTGGGCAACCCCTCTTCTCTTTCGTTTTTGGAACGCCTCCGCATATTTCTTAGCAGAAATTTTTATAAACTTTTTCAAAGTTGGAGTAAATGACTTTTCCCAAAAAGGCGTTCACCTCGGAGGATAGCTTAAAAAAGAACAGTTAAGAATGGGAAGGAAATCACTTCAAAAAGCCCGTCTTCTTGCCCAAATCCTCGAAAGCATCTATGACGTACTGTAAATCCTCCTTGCTGTGGGCCGCGGAAGGTTCGAGCCTTATCCTGGCAGTTCCGAGCGGGACTGTCGGATAGACGATGGCCTGT
>NZ_JALVAO010000058.1 GCF_027011145.1 Thermococcus sp.
GCTGCCTCACCAAAACCTGATATTCCTCTCATATTCGTCCTATTCAAATTCAATCTTCACAGCTTAATTGACTTGCATGGAAGACTAATGAGCTATATCCACTCCAGATTCAAAGAACTTGAGGACAAAGTTTATACTGTTGTGGTTCCTGTTGACACACTTGAAATCCTCTTAAGGGCGCGTTTGTCTATAGTTTTAAGGGAGGGGGAGTTAAGTGAATCTGGTCTAGATAAGTTTTTCTCGTCCTTATTCACGAAGGAATATCTCAATATCCTGAAGAAAGAACAGAACCAAGAGATTGCTAAATCCCTTAGACGATATGCAACAAGCTTCAAAGGCTCAATAGAGGATTTCATGGAATTCAATGGCCTTTATATACTGCCTCCAGAGATTATTATTACAGAACTTGAAAAGCTAGCAAGCGAATATAGCTCTTTAAGGGAGTTAATTGATGATATCAAAAAAGCTGCAGAAGAGAGTAAATACTACTTCGATTGACACTACTGTTTAGTTCATTTGTACAGACAATGTTTATAATATTTTTAATTCAGAATGCTTTGGGGGGAGCCTAAGTGAAGGAAGATGATACAAAAACTATTAGGATCACAAAAGACGCCTATAAAATCCTCCACGCCAAAAAGAAGGAGCTATCCAGTATGAGTGGAGTCTCCTACTCTTACTCAGATGTGATACTAGCTGGATTAGCAATCTTAGATGCCTTAAGTGAGGAGCACGAAACTTTTGTTCTGGATCTCCTTAAATACTTCAAAAAGGCAAGACTTGAAAGGAAATCTGAGAAATCTAATATCCACATAGAGCATCTGTTCAAAGAAGCTACTAAGAAAGCTGAAGGCGAGATATCCTCTAAGCTCCTAAAAGACACTATTACTGGGATCATCCAGCATCTCATTGAAAGAGGCTATCCAGGGGCCGCTATGAGCATCTTATTAGGTCATGCCCATTTATTTGATGAATATGAAAGAAATAGGCTTAGTTTTGAGATACTGGCGGCAATGGGTGAGATGAGTCAGGTTACTACTAAAAAGAGATTGGAGAAAAAGTTAGAAGAATAAAATAAAATTGTAGTATTTTAGTTACCGATGACGCATATCTGTCTCCTTTGTTCTCCCTAGTTTTTAACAGCAAAACCTTTTAACCCCTCCTTTCTAGAGCACTTTTGGAGGGGTGGGATGATAAGGCACTTTCAACCGATGACACCCACTCCTCGGAAAAGTCTCCTTTGGCCGAAAGAAGGCCTTAGAAGGGAGATTCAAACTGCGAACCGATGAGGAGTGTCATCCCTCCTGATGTCGAGATGATGACATTATCCCCACCTGAGGTGATCCGATGCTGGGCTTTTTGAAGAAAAAGAAGAAGCACGGCCCCTTTGTTTACCTCAGTGAGCCCACCTTTCTCTATCACACCCAAACTGAAAAAGCCATTCTAGAGATCATTGAGGAGAAGCTCGGCTCCAACAACGTGCTCGTGCCCTCTAAATATGGAATAAGGGACACAAGCGACAGAATTAAAGAGGCCCAATACTTCGTTGCCGTCGCTCCCCTCGGCAAGTTTACCTCCCTCGTTGGTAGGGAAGTTAAACTCGCACAGGAGCTCGGGATTAAGGTGTTCACACTACTAGTGGCCAGGAGGGAAAACGAGCTGGTCTACCTCTGGGTCGAGGGCGTTCCGGAGGATGTTGAGTGGCTTTCCCCTGAGGAGACCCTTGAGTTCACTAAAACCTTCCTCAACAGCGAATTCATGGACTACCTCAAGAAAGGTCTTTTCTTTGGCTCAAGAAAAAGAGAATGGTAATCAGGAGCTCATTTTAGCTCGTATGTATTCATCTATAGCCTTAGCAGCTCTCTTCCCATCGCCCATGGCTAGAATAACCGTCGCCTCACCCCTTATTGCGTCACCACCGGCGAAGACTCCGGGAATACTCGTCATCAAGTTCTCATCTACAACCAGAGTTCCGTCGGGATTAGTTTTCAACGTGGTTTCATCGCTTATTATCTTGTTCGGCTCAAGGCCGATAGCAATGATAACAGTATCCGCCTCTACAGTCACGTATTCGCCTGTTGGCCTTATTTTTCTCTTACCCCTATGGTCTCTTTCCTCTAACGGTTCCATTTTCTCAAACTTCACTGCTTTTACCTTGCCATTTTCCCCAATGAATTCCACCGGCTGGACAAAATACATGAACTTAACGCCCTCTTCCTTTGCATGGGCAACTTCCTCCTCGCGGGCGCTTACATCTTCTTCTCCACGGCGGTAGGCTATAATTACCTCAGCTCCAAGCCTAAGGGCTGAGCGAGCAGCGTCCATAGCCGTGTTACCAGCCCCGATAACCACAACACGCTTTCCTATTGCTATTGGTGTGTCGTAATCCGGGAACTCATAGGCTTTCATGAGGTTTATCCTTGTTAAAAACTCGTTGGCACTGTATATCCTATCAAGCAAAATACCCGGTATGTTGAGGAGCTTAGGTGTTCCAGCCCCCGTTCCAATGAAGACTGCATCGTATTCCTTGAGCAGTTCCTCAATAGTTACAGTCTTTCCAACAACGTGGTCGGTCAGAATTCTCACACTAAGGCGATTTAATTTGGCGAGTTCATGGTTCAAAATCTCCTTAGGAAGTCTGAACTCCGGTATTCCATATATCAGAACTCCACCCGGCTTATGAAGTGCTTCGTAGATTGTAACCGAGTATCCCATTTTTGCAAGTTCACCAGCACATGTTAAACCAGCTGGACCAGCTCCAACAACGGCCACATTTCCTAACGTGCCACTACATTTCTCCTCGAACTCACAAAGGAGTTCTTCCTCTATTCCGTGTTTTCTAGCATAGTCAGCAACAAATCTTTCAAGCTTTCCAATGTTTACTGCCTGTCCAACCTTCCCAACAACACACGCTCCCTCACACTGATCCTCCTGAGGACAAACCCTTCCAGTTATAGCGGGTAGGGTGTTGTCGTTCCATATTATCCTCAAAGCACCTTCAATGTCTCCCTCTTTTATCTTCGCAATAAATCCAGGAATATTTATATGAACGGGACAACCCTTTATACAAGGTGCGTAGTTTTCAGGGCACTGAAGACATCTTTCGGCCTCTTTAACGGCTAGCTCGAAGGTATAACCCAAATTAACCCCCCCAAAATCTTTGATTCTTTCCTCAACGGGCCTTTCAGGAGTAGGAACACGCTCTTTGATAAGTTTTGGCATTTAAATCACCCCCTTTCTGCGAAGATACTCCAGATAACGTTCTTTGGCCAGCCTTTCCTGTTCTTTAAAACGCTCCGAATTTCTGCGTATGGCATCAACCCAGTCTATTTTGTGTGCATCAAAAACGGGCCCATCTCTGCAGGCAAACTTTACTTTTCCATCATAGAGAACCCTACAGGAACCGCACATTCCAGTTCCATCTACCATTATTTGTCTGACCGTTGCATAGGTTGGGATCCCATAGGGTTTAGTCAGCTCTGCAAGTTTTGCGAGGGAACCCAGCTTTCCGCCAGCAAATATAACATCAACTTTGTCTTTTTCAATAAGCTCTTTTACAATGTCAAGATAATGGCCTCTAATCCCAACGGATCCATCGAGGGTCGTTAAATAGTACTCGTCAGCAACTTCCCTTGCAAGAAAGCGCATTGGATAAACCCTTTCCTTATCTTCAAAGGTTTGAACTGATATTGTATAGTTACCCTCCTCTCTCATTGCCTTTAGCGTTGCATAGTTTTCGGCCTGACCACAAACTGCATCAGAAACAAAAGCAACTCTTCCGTAGTGCTTTACCTTTATGGGTTTTCCCAAGGGACCCACAAAGCTCCATAACTCATCTCCTGGGTTGTACTCATAATACAACTGGAGGCTGGTCTTTCCGAGTTTTCTAATGAACATCCCAATTTTTCCATTTTCCGCTTTATAAACTGACATTGGAACTCTTTCTCCTTTTTCGTGAAGAATAAAAACAACAAACTGGCCAGGTTTCCAAGCACTTGCGACATGAGGTGCCTCAACTTCGACAAAATAGTCTATGGGACTCAAATCTTCCTTTGCTGTAATGAGATATCCCACTATGGACACCTCCATTTAAGTCCATATTTGGTCACCAAAAGTTTTGAACCGAAGGTTTATACGATTTTCTTGAACCAATGGTTTAGAACCCGTTTCATGGCAAAAAAAGAAATTTCTTGCCTTTTCGAGAGGGCAGATATTTATTAAGTTTTCATGCAAAGATAATCTAGGTGACTAATATGGTGAAAATCCCCAAGAGTCATCCCCGCTACTGGAGCCTCTACTACCGGGAGAAAATCATCGAGGGAATGGAAAAGGGAATGACGGCCAAAGCCGGACTTATAGCTCATGGACGCGGTGAAGCCTTTGACTATCTCATCGGGGAGAAAACCATAGAACCGGCAGAGAGGGCTATGAAAGCGGCTGTTTCGAGGTTTCTCCTAGCTAAACATCCCGTTATTTCGGTCAACGGAAACGTTGCGGCTCTCGTTCCAAAGGAGACTGTAGAGCTGGCCAAAGCGTTGAACGCGAAGCTCGAGATAAACCTCTTCTACCGTACCGAGGAGCGCGTGAAGGCCATAGAGCGGGAACTCAGGAAGTATGATTCAGAAATCGAGATACTTGGAATAAATCCGAGCAAAAGGATTCCCGGTTTAGAACATGAGCGTGGGAAGGTTGATGAAAACGGCATCTGGAAGGCAGATGTTGTTTTAGTCCCCCTGGAGGACGGTGACAGGACGGAGGCATTGATTAGAATGGGCAAGTTCGTTGTTACCATTGACCTGAACCCGCTCTCAAGGAGCGCCAGAATGGCGGACATAACGATAGTTGACAACATCGTTCGCGCTTATCCAATTATGATTGAACTCGCCAAAGAAATGAGAGACCTCCCCCGGGAAAAGCTCGAAGAAATCGTTGAGTCATATGACAACGCGAAAACTCTGAGTGACGTCTTGATTCACATAAGGGACAGACTAACAAAGCTCGCAGAGGAAGGCATATGGAGAAGGAAGGAGCTTTAAAATTCTTTTTCAGTCTTTTCCACTAGCTTCCTCAGGTTGTTTATAAGTTCGGTCTCACTTGAGGCCTTTGAAACAACCAAGGGAACCCTTTCGCGCTCCGCGAGCTTAACCGCAAGCTCATCGAGCCTTTTAACGCCGTGGAGAACTATTACAGCGGGTTTCAGCCCCTGAACGCGCACCGCTATCATAGGGCTTCTCCCCGTCGTCACCTTCGTGAATACCAGTGCCCTCTCCGTCGTCCAGCCGTAGAGCTTGAGGAACTCCTCACTGCTCATCTCAAGTATTGCCCTTATGCTGTCAACGACGGTGTAGCCGTATATCCTCCTGTCGAGAAGATGGGGGTTTGCGACAACTTCACCACGAACGGCTTCGACAACGTCAGAAATCCTAACCGGAACCGCGAACTCTCTTATATCGAGTATCGCACTCGTGGGGAGTTCGCCCTCGATTGTCTTGCTGAATGCCCTTATTACGTTACCACCGCGTCTTTCATCAATCTCAAGTAGGGCCTCCACAAATTTCCTGATTGTAGAAGCACCGGGACTCTTTCTTCTACCGCCCTCGTAGTCGCTTATGACCGAAGAGGAAACGCCGAGGTATTCAGCAAGCTCCGTCTGGCTGATTCCAAATATTTCACGCCATTTTCGCATCGTCTTTCCGGGATCTGAAGAAAGAGTAATTTCTCCCGCAATTCTCTTGGCAAGGGCTTCCTTTTCCTTCTCCAGCATAATTGTTACTACCTATAATGGGTTATAAGCCTTTCGGCAATTGCTGAAATTGAGTTGGAACATCAGTGAAGGATTAAGGGGTTAAAATGCAGAAATTCAGAGATTCTAATTTTAAACGCGAAGGCTGATCAAGTCCTTTCTGGTGCAACCACTCAAGCGATTTTAACCCATATCTTTCATGGAAAACATACAACAAAAGAGAAAATCATCTATGTCCTGCCAGCGCTCGTAACATGAGAATTGTATGGCGCCCGGGCCGGGATTTGAACCCGGGTCACGGGAGTGACAGTCCCGTATGATAGGCCGGGCTACACCACCCGGGCGTTTGAGTGGCCGGCGGCGTTCCCGGTTTCCCGCCCCCTCCCGGAGGGCAGTACACCCGGGAACGCTGGCGGGCTTAACTTCCGGGGTCGAAACGAGACCGGGTGTAACCCCGCCGCTATGGCCGCCGTGCC
>NZ_JALVAO010000059.1 GCF_027011145.1 Thermococcus sp.
GATCCGGGTGTCGGGGGTTCAAATCCCCCTCGCCCCACCACTTTCTGTGCGGTGGTAGTCTAGCCTGGTCTAGGACACCGGCCTTCCAAGCCGGTGACCCGGGTTCAAATCCCGGCCACCGCACCAGAAACTTTTCTCTGTGGACTTTTTCTAAAGGTTTGATAAAGGGAGTTTTTACTTGCTCCTTTGGTAGGTATTTCATGATTAAATGCTTTTTGGGCACCGATTAAAGTTGAAGCTCTTAGAAGAGGCCAATTTTTAGTGTTAACCCCTTGAAACTTCTTCCTTGAAGCAAGGCACGTCTAACCTTTTGCTCTTTGAGGAGAAGAACGTTTTTTTTGATCGGACTTTGCTTTGTGAAGTTTGCCTGGCGAAGCTTTTTTCTAATTGCTAAGAAGCAAAAACCCTTTATGGAGTCATTATTTTGCCAGCTCATCCCAGATGCTGTTCACAAGGTTTCTCAGGAAAAACTTTATAAACAGGCTGGGCAACGCTCACCAGTGATTAAAAAACCACCTTTCTTGGAGGTGTTCGCAGTGGAGATGAAGTTCGAGATACCCGTATGCACCTCATGCGGAAAGGAGATAACCCCTAGGGAGCACGCCACTCACTTTGTCTGTCCAAACTGCGGTGAAGCTATTATATGGCGTTGTGAATCTTGTAGAGTACTTAGCATGCCCTACAAGTGCCCCAAGTGTGGCTGGGAGGGGCCGTGAATTAGGAGGTGAAGAAAATGGCTGACTACAACATGGTTGCCGTCGTTAAGGTTATGCCAACCGACCCGGAGGTTAACCTCGACGAGCTCGAGGCAAAGCTCAAGGAGGCACTCCCCGAGAAGTTTGGTTTAGCAAAGGTCGAGCGCGAGCCCATAGCTTTCGGTCTCGTCGCCCTCAAGTTCTACGTCCTAGCTAAGGATGAGGAAGGTTACGACCTCGACCAGGTTCTCGAGGCCTTCAGGAAGGTCGAGAACGTCGAGAGCGCTGAGGTCGAGACCGTTTCGAGGATTTGAATCCTCAACTTTCTTCTATTCTCCGTCATCCTGTTTGTTGCCTCCCATTGCGGTGGGTTGGGGTATGAAGGTTAGGTATGACCCAAAGGCAGATATTCTCTACATCCTCCTAAAGGAGGGTCCAGTAGCTGACACCGATGAGGTTAGTGAAGACGTATGGTTTGAATATGATGAAAAAGGGAAAGTTATAGGAATAGAGATATGGAACGCAGGAGAGAACATCATTAGGAAGAGCCTACTGGAAATAGAACGCTACACAAAAGGGTTGAAAAACGAAGTGAAAGTTTAAAGCCCCAAGCTCAGGCTTAGCTTCGGCCTCTTCCATTCATCGAGTATCGAGCGAAGCTCCTCGTTTTCGACCTTCGAGTAAAGCTCGTCAAAGCGCTTCTTTGCCCCCTCATCACCGGCTTTCCAGCGCGCCAGTTCGGCTATTGCCCTGAAGAAGTAGGCCGTATCGTCCTCAAAGAGCTCCGCAAATGTCTCCATGTTTCTCGAGATTACATCGTAGGCCTCTTCATTGAACAGCCCCTCGATGAAGTCAACGAGGGTGTCGAAAACGACTCCAAAGATATCATCGCTGACGTTTATTGCTTTGAGCAAGGCCTCGCGGAGGGCCTTGAAGGCCCTGTCGTAATCTTCTCTTCCGGCGTGGATTTCGGCCTCAACAAGCTTGGCGTTAATCTCTATCTCGTCGTCCCTCGGGTTCCTGAGGACTTCTCTTATTAACTCCTCGGCTTTCTCGTAGTCCCCAAGCTCGTAGTGGAAGTGGGCCAAATCGAGGAGGCTTATCAGCCTGTTCTTCTCGTCGTTTATGCGCTCGAATATCTCCCTCGCGCGTTCCATCAGTTCTATTGCCTTCTCCGTTTCGCCGAGCTCGTCGTAGTTGACCGCGAGGTTCGCTAAGGTTAGAGCAATCTCCTTGTCGTTCTTAAGGACATTCTCCTCGTGCTCGAGAAGCTTCTGGTATGTTTCTATGGCCTCCTTCGGCATTCCAAAGTGCTCGTAGGCATCGGCCAGGTAGTAAAGGGCAGTTGCGTACTCCTCTGGATCGTCCTTCTTCCCCTCAACGACTCTCCTGTAGAGCTCTATTGCGCTTTCAACATTGTCCAGATGGGCGTAAACGTGGGCAATCTCGTGAAGGAGGTCGTAGGGGTCGTCACATTTTATTGCCACTTCCCCGAGCCTCTTAAGTTCCTTTCTCAGCTCCTCTTCGCTCTCGATGGAGTCAATGTAATCGTCAAAGAGCTCAAGCAACTTCTCGCAGTCTTTTTCGGCAAGAGCCTTCTCCCATTCATCTTTGAGGTTCATTTCACATCACCGCCCTTCGGTTCCTCTAAAGGGTTAAAAAGCTATGGCCCATCAAAACCGGGGAGGCTTGGAGTGGGTCGTAAGTCTTTCAAAGTTTTCAATTAGATTTTGACAGTTTAACAACTAATTGTCGCAATTAAAATAACTTTCTCCCTTTGCCGTCATTTTGATTGACGAATATCCCATTAATTGTGAGAAAACACGATAGTTTAGGGTAAACTTTCTGGACAATTGGACATTTTGTCCATTGGTTCAACGTGAAAGGTTATATCTCACATCGCCAGTTCAACACATGGATAATTTATCCAGGTGGTGCAAATGGAAGAAGTGAGAAGGGACATAATACAGGAGTACGCAGGCTGGAGCAGTCTCGACGTGCTTGAAAACGCGAACCGCTATCCCGGCCCAACGGGTTTCTTCGCCTACGTTATGGAGGAGGCCCTGAAGGAGAGCATCTCGCTAGTCCCAAAGGAAGGGAGAGAGGCTCACTTCTCGGGCGATATCTACATCCACAAGCTCCCCTACAGCCTCTACATCCCCTACTGCACGGGCCACAGTACCGCCAGACTCCTCGAGAAGGGCCTCAGAACGCCGACGATAGTGTCGAGGCCGGCCAGACATTTTGATACCTACGTTGACCACATAGCGAACTACCTCATAACCATGCAACACTACTTCAGCGGTGCCCAGGCTTTGAGCTCTGTGGAGTGGTATGCGGGGCCGTTCATCAGGAAGGAAGGCCTGGACAGGCGTAAAATCAGACAGAACATTCAGAGGCTTGTTTACAACCTCAACTACCCGAGCAGGGTCGGAATGCAGACCCCCTTCACGAACTTCACCGTAACGCTCGACGCCCCGAAGAAAATGCTTGAAGGCGATTACGCGGTTTACGACGGGAAAAGGCTCGAACCCCTTGGCGAGTACGAGAGGGAAGCGAAGGAGTTTTTCATAGCCCTTACCGAGGTTCTCAGGGAAGGAGACGCTCTCGGACAGCCATTCACCTTCCCGATTCCCACAATAATGGTTACGGCCAAGATGCTTTGGGACGATCCGGAGGTGTTTGAAGCCGTTTTCCAAACGGCCGCCAAGAGAGGAAGCTTCTACTGGCTCAACACGAACGTCGTTGACCCCGACGCGAGCTACGCGATGTGCTGCAGAATAGCCATAGACAAGACCGAGATGGCCTTTGCCTTCGGAGTATCCGGGAAGAGCGCTGAAGAAGAGGCTATAGAGAGGCTTGAAAGACAGCGCTTCGGCGGCCTCTGGGCGATGCCCGACGTCACAGGCTCGGTGAACGTGACCACCGTCAATCTGCCGAGGCTCGCCCTGAAGGCCAGAGGAGACGACGACAGGTTCTGGGATGAATATGAAAGAATCCTCGAAACAGTGAGGAGAACGACGGACTGGTTCAGGGAGCGCTACGTGAGGCTGATAACGAACTACCGGCAGATGTATCAGATGATTCACCTCTACCTCGAGGAGTTCCCGTCCAGCCACTTTAACACCATCGGAATCCTCGGTTTGCCTGAAGCGGCCGCGATTTACCTCAACGAACCGAAGCTCTGGGAAGAAGGCACGAGAAGGGACTGGCTTAACGCGGCTGAGCTCATGAGGGAGATGGTTGAGTTCGCCACTTCCAAAGCTCGCGAGTGGATGCGCGAAAGCGGGACGCCCTGGAACGTCGAGGAGGTGCCGGGAGAAAGCGCCGCCGCTAAACTGGCCGTTAAAGACCTGCACGAGTTCCCGGAGCTCAAGGAGTACCTAAGCGACCCTGAAAACCCGATTTACTCAACCAGTATAGCCCCCTACTACGGCTCCCTCGAGCTGGCAGACAGGATAAGGATTGAGGAGAAAGTTCAAAGGAGCTTCACAGGTGGAGTGATGATGCACGTCTTCCTCGGGGAGGAGCCGGACCCAGAGGCGCTGGCAAAGCTCACAAAGAGGCTCATGAGGACAGAACTGGTTTACTGGAGCTACACTCCGGCCATTACAGTCTGTAACTCCTGTGGATACTCGACTACCGGCCTGTACACCAACTGCCCGCGCTGTGGGAGTGAGAACGTGGAAATATGGAGCAGGATAATCGGCTACTACAGACCGCTCAGGAACTGGAACCCCTTCCGGAAGAGGGAGTTCTGGACGAGGAGGCACTACTCCTCCTGATTTCTTTTTGGAGGTGATTCGATGCTCACGAGTGGCTGGAAGAGCGTCAGCATGGTTGACGTCCACGGTAAGGTCACCTTTACCCTGTGGCTCTGCCTCTGCAACCTCAAGTGTCCCTTCTGCCACAACTGGCGCATAGCAGAGGGTTTTGACTGCTTCCCGTTGGACAGAAAAGCCCTTCTGGAGGAGCTGGAATCGAGCGCCTTCCTCGTTGACTACTTCCACGTCACAGGTGGCGAACCGCTGATGCAGTGGCAGGAGTTAGGAACGCTCTTAGCTGAAGTCAAGCTTCTCAACGTCCCTGTGAGCCTGAACACTAACTTAACCCTCGTCGGCCCGCTGGAGAGGCTTCTGAAAGCTGGACTCGTTGACCACATCGCCACCGACCTCAAGGCACCTCCTGAACTCTACGGTCTCCCTGAAAAACCCTCGAAAAAGCTCTGGGAGCTCTTCCTGAGTGGCCTTGAGCTGGTCTCAAGCTATGGGATTCTACTGGAACTGAGGATTCCCGTGGCGAGAGGGTTAGATGCCTGGCCATGGGTTGAGGAGGGGCTCAAGCATCTCAACACTGACTTCTATGTTGTCCTTAACCCACTAGTAGGAAGGCCCCTAACGAATCCAAGGGATGAAGCCTGGTGCTCAAACCATTGCTGGCCCGAAAAGGAAGTCGAGGAGCTGAGGGAGAGACTGGAGGGGCTGGGTATAGACGTTCACACGAACCACTTTGGAGACACTCCAGCCAAGCGGGTTTCCGTTTCTGTCTGACCTTCAAAACCCAATTCCCGGCGTTTTCTTATTTCCCCGAGACGGGCTATCCATGACCCTGATGGACACCATGACATCCCCGGGCCAGAGGCTCATTACCGAAAAGCTTATAAATAGGCTAAAAGAACGATAGTGCGGAAACACTTAAGGTTACTAAAAGACCTCACCAGCCAGAAAAAGAAAAGGGAGGGGGTGAGGGGAGATGGCCCAGCTTGCAGGCCAGCCGGTTGTTATTCTGCCCGAGGGAACCCAGAGGTACGTCGGAAGGGACGCTCAGAGGCTCAACATCCTCGCGGCTAGAATCGTTGCTGAAACCATAAGGACTACCCTTGGACCGAAGGGTATGGACAAGATGCTCGTCGACAGCCTCGGTGACATCGTCATCACCAACGACGGAGCAACGATTCTCGACGAAATGGACATCCAGCACCCCGCCGCTAAGATGATGGTTGAGGTTGCTAAGACTCAGGACAAGGAGGCTGGCGATGGTACTACCACCGCCGTTGTTATCGCTGGCGAGCTTCTCAAGAAGGCTGAGGAGCTTCTCGACCAGAACATCCACCCGAGCATAATCATCAAGGGTTACGCCCTCGCTGCCGAGAAGGCCCAGGAGATACTCGAGGGCATCGCCAAGGAGGTTAGCCCAGATGATGTTGAGACTCTCAAGAAAGCTGCCGTCACTGCAATCACTGGAAAGGCCGCCGAGGAGGAGCGCGAGTACCTGGCGAACATAGCCGTCGAGGCCGTCAGGCAGGTCGCCGAGAAAGTCGGCGACAAGTACAAGGTTGACCTCGACAACATCAAGTTCGAGAAGAAAGAAGGTGGAAGCGTCCGCGAGACCCAGCTCATCAAGGGTGTCGTCATCGACAAGGAGGTCGTCCACCCAGGCATGCCGAAGAGGGTCGAGAACGCGAAGATTGCCCTCATCAACGAGGCCCTTGAGGTCAAGGAGACCGAGACCGATGCCGAGATAAGGATTACCAGCCCCGAGCAGCTCCAGGCCTTCCTCGAGCAGGAGGAGCGCATGCTGAAGGAGATGGTCGACAAGATTAAGGAGGTTGGCGCCAACGTTGTCTTTGTCCAGAAGGGCATTGATGATCTCGCCCAGCACTACCTGGCCAAGTACGGCATAATGGCCGTGAGGAGGGTCAAGAAGAGCGACATGGAGAAGCTCGCCAAGGCCACCGGCGCTAAGATTGTCACCAACATCCGCGACCTGACTCCAGAGGACCTCGGTGAGGCTGAGCTCGTCGAGCAGAGGAAGGTTGCTGGAGAGAACATGATATTCGTCGAGGGTTGCAAGAACCCGAAGGCCGTAACGATACTCATCCGCGGTGGAACCGAGCACGTCGTTGATGAAGTCGAGAGGGCCCTCGAAGACGCCGTCAAGGTCGTCAAGGACATCGTCGAGGACGGCAAGATACTCCCGGCTGGCGGTGCTCCTGAGATTGAGCTCAGCATAAGGCTCGACGAGTACGCCAAGGAGGTCGGTGGCAAGGAGCAGCTCGCCATCGAGGCCTTCGCTGAGGCCCTGAAGGTCATCCCGAGGACCCTCGCTGAGAACGCCGGACTTGACCCAGTCGAGACCCTCGTCAAGGTAATAGCGGCCCACAAGGAGAAGGGTCCGACCATCGGTGTCGACGTCTTCGAGGGCGAGCCGGCCGACATGATGGAGAAGGGCGTCATCGCTCCGCTCAGGGTCACCAAGCAGGCCATTAAGAGCGCCAGTGAGGCCGCGATAATGATACTCAGAATCGACGACGTCATCGCTGCCAGCAAGCTCGAAAAGGACAAGGAAGGGGAGAAAGGAGGAAGTAGTGACTTCGGTAGCGACCTCGACTGAAGTCTTCTAACTTTTTAGTCTTTCAATATCTTCTTCAAGTTTCTTCAGCTTCCCCTTAAACCTCCTCAGCTGGTCGTTGGCTATCCTCACGATTCTTTCGATGTATTCCTCGCCAACCCAGAGCTCGCCGTTCTCACCGAGGGGAACGTCCATTCTCTCCGTGGAGCGTATCTCGACGAGTAACTTTTTGTGGCTCACGCTCTTTATGTTGCTGTATTTAAAGCCGAGGCCAATGGCAAGGTTGAGCAACCTAACGGCATCCTCCATTGTTCTGGCCGAAACGTGCAGGATTGGGCTCCTCACCAGAAACCAGAGCTGGCCCGATTTGTGTTTCCTAACCGCCTCAAGGACTTCCTCCACGGAAACCTCGCGGTGCCACTTGCCGAGCCAGACCGAGTTGAGCTTATCTCCAAAATGTGGCATCTCCATGACGGAAATCCTGCCCGAGCACGAGCTCGTTGTGAAGTAGCTTTCCAGTGCGTTCAGTTTCTCAAGCAGGGGTATTATGTCGCGGTCGACCTTGTCTTCTTCCAAAGCCCTTCTCAGGCTTTCCATTGCCTTGGCCTTCTGCTCTTCGAAGTTCTTGGTGTAGAGGAACATGGTGGTTGGTCTCGTGGTGAATATTTAAACTTTAACGCTCAAGAAGAATCAACCTAAGGCTTGATACCTCTGCGATTGCCAGAAAGTCCGAGTCGTAAGTTATTAGCTCTTCTCCACGGTTTATGCACATAGAAGCGATTAGAAGGTCTGCAAATCCCTGTGGATTGCCCTTTTTGAGGAGTTTCTCTTGAAGTCTATGGGCGAATAATCGTCTAGAGTTGGGAATAAGACGTTTCCGCTGAACTTTGAATACCTTACAATCTGTGGAAACTCGACAAAAGTCACTCCTGTAATATCTTCTGGAATTTCCTATCTTTTTCTCACTCGCTCAATGACTACGTTGGTATCTAAGACAGCCACTTCAATCGCCTTCTGTCCATTTCCCTGATGTTTTCAATCTTTTGGGGCACCTCGATTTCCTCTCCGGTCTCCGACATGCCTATGAGTTCCCGGAGTTCGTCTACGCTCATTTTCCCTGGAGAGCTCTCAATCAGTGCCCGTATAAATGCATCTTTAAACTTCTTCTCATCTACCCACTCGGGGACCGATATTGTGATTACTTTTCCCATTTCCTTCCCCATAAGCATTTCTGTCCTGAAGAATTTTAATGTTTTCCATTAAGATTTCTAGAATCAACAACCGTCTCCCTCTCCTTCACGAACTCAATCAGCCGTTTGTAAGTTGGATGAACACTCAGCGTTGAGGAGTCGCCGATAATAATAAGCTTTCTCTTCGCCCTTGTCAGCGAGACGTTTAAACGTCTCAAGTCCTCCAGAAAGCCGAGCCGACCCTTTCTGTTGGAGCGGACAAAGGAGAGAACGATTGTCTCCTTCTCCCTGCCCTGGTAGCCATCAACCGTCTTCACCTCAATCTCCTCGGGAAGGAGGGAGCTTATTAAATCCCTCTGGTCGTCGTATGGCGTTATAACTCCAATCCACTCCGGTTTAACGCCGAGTTTTAGGAGCCTCTCGATTGTCTCCATAACGAGATGGGCCTCAAGGGGGTTTTCCCTGCTCTCGCTTCCTCGTCTCTGCCTCTCGAAGCGGTTTTCAAGGGATGATGTATCTATAAAGACGAGGACGTTCTCAGGCCTTGTGACATCGCTCCACCCGTCGTTTTCCTCTGGACTGCTCACTCCAAGGTCGGCCAGCGTTATATTCCTCACGCTCTCATCGGCTTTGACCTTTCCCTCGTAGAACTCCCTGCTGGGAAACTCCATTAGCCTTTCGTTCATCCTGTACTGAACTGTCAGCATCTCGCTTTTCCACGGATAGCGCTCGATGAGGCCCTCGAAGAGGGTTTTGCTCAGCTCTCTGGCTTTCTCGCTCAGTATAGTCGGCGGAAGCTGTTTGTGGTCTCCAGCCAAGACGAAGCGCCTGGCGCGGTTTATCGGAATTAAAACGCTGGGTATCGTTGCCTGAGTTGCTTCATCTATTATCGCGACGTCGTAGGAACCGTAGTCAACGACATCGAGGCCGGCCGATGCGTTCGTTGTCAAAACCACGTCGGCTTTCCTTATAATCTCCCTTGCGATTCTCTCCTCGAGCTTTCTTGCGTCTTCAAACGTTTTGCTTACCTGCTCGTTTAGTTTAATCCACTCGGCCATCTCTCGGATTAGCCTAGCTGGAATGCCCCTCGTTCCTATGCCCCTAGATGCCAGCCTTAAAATATCGCGGTCGCTCAATCCACGCCGGTACTTGGGGGCGGGCTTTGTGAAGGTGTCCCTCTTTTCCTTCAAGTTCTGGCCGATTACGCGGAGTTCCCTAAGCTCGCCGTAGAGCTCGTGCTGGGTTATGAGGTAAGCAAGGGTCGTTTCGTGGAGGGCTTTTGAGACCCTGCTTGGATGTCCGATACGAACGACCTTGAGGCCAGAATCAACGAGCCTTTCTACAAGGTTGTCAACTGCAACGTTGCTCTCAGCAGTGGCCAGAACTTTATGGCCCCGCTCAACCTCCTGCCGTATCAGTTCCACGAGAGTTCTGGTTTTGCCTGTTCCAAAGGGGCCGTGGATTAGAAAGAAATCGGGACTTCCAAGGGCCTTTGCAATGGCCTTTCTCTGGCTCGCGTTCAGGTTTTTATCAAAGGGTCTGAACTCGACTTCTTTACCTTCTTCCGGTTCCCTCAGGCCCAGATAAAGTTCAAGGGCTCTCCTCCCGCTCTCGCGAAGGTTGTCAAGGTTCTCCAGCCAGCGCCTGAAGGTTATGTCGTTGGCGTAGAGGTCAATCCGAACTCCCCTGAGTGCCCATTCTGGAACGGTTTCGAGGGCAACCGTTAGAAAGCGCTTTCCCTTCTCAACCACGGTCCCTACCAAATCGCTCTTTAGGGGGTCCCTCTTGCTGATTACAACCAAATCGCCGACGCTTATCTCGGTCTTTATTTCCCTATCGCGCCCGTATTTGACGAGAAAGTAGCCGAGCTCCTCGCCTATAATCTTCCCGTTAAGACCTAAGACTGCCCTTCCGAGTTTTTCCCTCTCTCTCCCTGAGAGCCTTCTCATCTCGGCTCTCATGGTATCTATCTCGGCTTTCCTCTCCATCTCGATGAGGGTCTTGAGGTGAGAGATGAACTTGGTAAGGACTTTGTTTTCAGCCATTTTTCCTCCCGTTTCGGGAAAGAAAAAGCAGCTTAAAAGATTGAGGGTGGTCAGCCCATGCGAGTCTCCTCACCGCTCGGGCGAAACTTCCTTCATCATCCCGGAAGAAATAGTAAGGAGAATAGTTAAAAATATAGCTAATACAGGAGGGCAATCAGGTCTCTATGGAACGACTTTATTGCTTTCCACTCGGATTCCCCTATACTACCGCTCCATGAAACTCGCTGATAAAAGTGCTCGAGTTCGTTGAGCAAGTGCTCGATGCATTCCCGTCTCCTGCCGTCCACGTTTCTCTCTAAGAGCTTCCCCCTTAGGAAGGGCATGACTTCAGACGGTCTGCCAAGACCAGCCCAGAAAAGACCTTCTTTCAATACCTCATATAATATCTCCTCAAAGCTGAAACTTTCACTAACGTTTCCAGCGGAGGGTTTGGCCCTCCCCCCTAGCTATACTTTGCACAACAGCTTCCATAGGAATCACCGTCCATAAGACGTTTAGAACCTATATCAACTTTTTGGGAAGTACTCTGAAAATATGACAAAAACATGGAAAAATTCGGAAGATACTTGAACTTTTTCCTATAGTTTTTCTTTTTTTCGCTATTATGCCAATGCCAGCACGAGAATTACGGCCAGCACTGGGGCAATGTAGGAGAGGGCTATCACGAGCTTTTTCATGCTATCACCGTGTCCGAATGTACACATTTGTTTAAAAGCTTTACGTTTGTAAAGTGAACTAGAATGGGCATTTTGGTTTGGCGTGTTTCCTTTGACTCATTGCCTTGCTAAGGAAACCCTTAAAAATCATAAACAAGTTCACGTTAAAAAGGGCGCGGAGGTTTGGAAATTATGGGGGAGTTTGAACAAAAACTTGTTAATGCCATCAAGGGTTACACCTTCGACGACGTTCTTCTGATACCCCAGGCAACTGAAGTCGAGCCAAAAGACGTTGACGTCTCTACGCGGATAACTCCAAACGTGAGGCTCAACGTACCGATTCTCAGTGCGGCCATGGACACCGTTACGGAGTGGGAGATGGCGGTCGCGATGGCCCGGGAAGGTGGTCTGGGCGTAATCCACAGGAACATGAGCATAAGCGAGCAAGTCGAGCAGGTTAAGAAAGTAAAGCGGGCGGAGCGCTTTATCGTTGAAGACGTGATTTCCATCTCGCCTGAAGAGACCGTTGACTACGCCCTCTTCCTGATGGAGAAGAACGGTATCGACGGTCTTCCTGTCATTAAGGAGGGAAGGGTTGTCGGCGTCATCAGCAAGAAGGACATAGCGGTGAAGCAGGGGAAGCTCGTGAGGGAGGTAATGACGGGCGAGCCGATAACGGTGAGCGAAAGCGTGACCGCCGAGGAAGCCCTCAACCTCATGTTCGAGCACAGGATAGACAGACTGCCGGTGGTCGATGAGGACGGTACACTTGTGGGCATAATCACGATGAGCGACCTAGCAAAGAGGAAGAAGTGGAAGAACGCCGTGAAGGACGAGAACGGTGACCTTCTGGTTGCCGCGGCGGTCGGGCCCTTTGACATAAAGAGGGCAAAGGCTCTCGACAGGGCAGGGGTTGATGTTATAGTTGTGGACACGGCCCACGCCCACAACCTCAAGGCGATTAGGGCCATGAAGGAGATAAGGAAAGCCGTTGATGCCGATTTAATCGTTGGCAACATAGCCAATCCAAAGGCGGTTGATGACCTCACCTTTGCCGACGCTGTAAAGGTTGGAATCGGTCCGGGGAGTATATGCACGACGAGGGTTGTCGCTGGAGTCGGCGTTCCCCAGGTTACCGCCATAGCGCTGGTTGCTGACAGGGCCCAGGAATACGGGCTTTACGTCATAGCGGACGGTGGAATCCGCTATTCCGGCGACATAGTTAAGGCAATAGCCGCTGGAGCTGACGCGGTCATGCTCGGCTCTCTCCTCGCTGGAACCAAAGAGGCTCCGGGCAAGGAGGTCGTTATAAACGGAAGGAGGTACAAGCAGTACCGCGGAATGGGTTCTCTTGGGGCGATGATGAAGGGAGGAGCCGAGAGGTACTACCAGAAGGGCCACATGAAAACCAGAAAGTTCGTTCCCGAGGGCGTTGAGGGGGTAGTGCCTTACAAAGGGCCCGTCAGTGACGTCCTCTACCAGCTCGTTGGAGGTCTTCGCTCGGGAATGGGTTACGTCGGTGCTAAAAACATTCCAGAGCTCAAGGAGAGGGGCGAGTTCGTCATTATAACGCAGGCCGGTGTAAAGGAGAGCCATCCACATGACATACTCATAACCAACGAGGCCCCGAACTATCCGATTGGGAAGTGACGCTTCAGAAAATCGTTTAAGCCCACCTTTTCTTTATCCTCCGGTGGTGAGATGAGAGTTGGAATCGCTGGCGACGGGATAGCCGGCCTGACGTCTGCCATAGCTCTGGCCAAAAGGGGTTTCGAAGTCACTGTCATTGGACCCGGAATCAGGAGGAGCAACTCATACCTTGCCCAAGCGGGGATTGCGTTTCCCCTCCTCGATGGGGATTCCCTTGAAGCCCACGTTTTGGATACAATCAAGGCCGGAAAGTACCTCAACGACCGCGAAACCGTCTGGAGTATAATCTCCAAGGCAAGTGAGGCCTATGACTTTCTGATATCCCTTGGCTTAAAGTTCGAGACGAGCGAAACCGAGGGGGGACATTCTTTCCACAGGGTCTTCACGATAAAGAACGAGACGGGGAAGCACGTTACAAAGCTCCTCTACCTCCGCGCCAGAGAACTTGGAGTGAACTTCGTTAAGGGCCACGTCGAGGAGCTCGCGGTGAAGAGGAGAAAGGCCTACGGCCTTTTCGTCAACGGGGAATTCCTCCACTTCGACGCAACGGTTGTTGCATCGGGCGGTTTTTCCGGTCTCTTCAGGTTTACGGCTGGCTCTCCAGCGAACACAGGTCTGCTCATAGGAGATGCTGTCATGAAGGGCGCCCCGGCAAGGGATTTGGAGTTCGTCCAGTTCCACCCAACGGGCTACATAGGAAGGAGGGGCGTTTTCCTAATCAGCGAGGCTGTTCGCGGTGCCGGGGCGAAACTCGTAACGGAAGACGGCGAGCGCTTCGTTAACGAGCTCTCGACGAGGGACATTGTGGCGAGGGCCATATACAGGCAAATGCAGTCCGGAAAGAGAGTCTTCCTAGATGCCCGTTCGATTGAAAACTTCAAGAGACGCTTCCCCCAGATATACGCCTTCCTGAGGAAGGACGGCCTCGACCCCTCTAGGGACTTAATTCCGGTCTCTCCGATAGCCCATTACACCATGGGCGGAATAGCGGTTGACCTCTGGTACAGAACGGGGATTAGAAACCTCTACGCGATAGGCGAAGCCATGAGCAACGGCTTCCACGGTGCAAACAGGCTGGCGAGCAACTCGCTCCTTGAGTGCATTGTTTCGGGCCTGGAGGTGGCTAGAACTATAGCGAGGGAAAAGCCGAGGTGCAGGGAAGTTAAGGAGCCGGCTTACCACGGCTATGAACCCGGGGACGTTGAGTCCCTCAGGGAGCTCCTCTGGAACCACGCCGGAATCGTCAGGAGTGGCGAGGGCCTTAGAACCGGTCTGAAAAAACTGGAGGGAATCGAGGCCGACCCGAGGCTGAAGCTCTTGGCCAGAGGTGTTCTGGAGTGCGCTTTGGCCAGAGAGGAGAGCAGGGGAAGCCACTACCGCGAGGACTTTCCCGAGATGAGAAAGGCCTTCGAGAGGCCGAGCCTCTTCGACGGGAGGTGCAGACTCTAACCAAAGGTGTCCAAAAACCCTTTTAATTCCCCTCTTCTACCCCCGCTGAAGGGGTGAGAGCATGGAAAATGAGAAGCTAATAGCGGAAATTGAGAGGCTTAAGGAGGAGCGCAACGCGATAATCATGGCCCACAACTACCAGTTGCCTGAGGTTCAGGACATAGCCGACTTTCTGGGGGACAGCCTCGAACTCGCGAGGAAAGCCGTCAACGTTGATGCAGATGTGATAGTCTTCGCCGGTGTTGATTTCATGGCCGAGACTGCCAAAATCCTGAACCCCGAAAAGACGGTTCTCCTTCCGACGAGAAGGGCAACCTGCGCCATGGCCAACATGCTCAGGACGGAGCACATCCTCGAGGCGAAGAAGATGTATCCAGATGCTCCAGTGGTCCTCTACGTCAACAGCTCCGCCGAGACGAAGGCTTTAGCTGATGTAACCGTCACTTCCGCCAACGCAGTCAAAATCGTCTCGAAACTCGATTCCGATGTGGTAATCTTCGGCCCGGACAAGAACCTCGCCTACCACGTGGCCAAGCAGACCGGGAAGAAGGTTATACCCGTCCCCGAATACGGACACTGCTACGTCCACAAGAAGTTCACCGTTGAGGATGTGGAGCGCGCGAGGAAGCTTTATCCAAACGCCAAGCTTATGGTTCACCCGGAGTGCGAGCCGGAAGTGCAGGAGAAAGCCGACATAATCGTCTCCACGGGCGGAATGATAAGGCACGCCCCCGAACACGATGAGTGGGTCGTCTTCACCGAGAGGGAGATGGTCTACCGGCTGAGCAGGCTCTATCCCTCCATAAAGTTCCACCCCGCGAGGGAAGACGCGACCTGCATCGGGATGAAGGCGATAACGCTCAACCACATCTACGAGTCCCTCCGCGACATGAAGCACGCCATAGAGGTTCCGGAAGAGATAGCCGAAAAAGCCCGGAAAGCCATCGAGAGAATGCTTGAGATGAGCTGAGTTGCTAAGCCCGGAGTGAAAGATTTGAGGGTTTTTGTTAAGCCCGGAGGGAAAGTTCATGGTTCCGTTTTCATATCTCCTTAAGTTCATCGAGGAGGACGCTCCCTTTGGGGACATCACGAGCGAGGCTGTTATTCCGGAAGGTGTCAGGGCAAAGGCCGTTGTCTTGGCCAAACAAGAAGGTGTTATAGCGGGCGTTGAGGAAGCCAAAGCCCTATTCGAGCACTTCGGCGTTAAAGTCGAGGTTAAAAAGCGCGACGGCGAGGAAGTTAGGAGGGGCGACGTCATTCTTGAACTTGAGGGCGATGCAAGGGCCATCCTGCTAGTTGAGAGGACGGCTTTGAACGTGATGGGAAGGATGAGCGGAATAGCAACGGAAGTCAGGAGGCTCGTTGAGAGGGTTAAAGCCGTCAATCCGAAGGTTAAAATCGCGGGAACGAGGAAGACGTTGCTGAGACCGATAGACAAGAGGGCAATCCTCATCGGAGGTGGCGAGCCCCATCGCTTCTCGCTTAGCGACGCGATACTAATCAAGGACAACCACCTCGCCTTGGTCCCGCTGGGGGAGGCGATAAAAAGGGCAAAGGCCTTCAGCGCTTACAAGGTCATTGAAGTTGAAGTCGAGAGCCTTGAGGGCGCTCTTAACGCCGTTAAAGCTGGGGCCGACGTTGTGATGCTCGACAACATGACGCCTGTGCAGATAGCGAAGACTATAGAAGCTTTAAAGCGCGAAGGCCTCCGTGATAGGGTGAAAATCGAGGTCTCCGGCGGAATAACGCCCGAGAACATCGAGGAATACGCGAAGCTCGACGTTGATGTCATAAGTCTCGGCTATCTGACGCACTCTATCAGGAACTTTGACGTGAGCCTTGAAATCCTTGGTAGGGTTGAGTGAACTCCTTCGGTTTTCCATGACGTTCTTTGAACATTTTTTACGAAAACCCTGCATTGGTGGTGGCAAGGCTTATAATCCACTGAGACGTTCATCTAAATGAGGTGGTGAAGATGAACAAGTTGAAGGTTATCGAGGCTAAGGGAACGGAGAGGCTCAAGAGGGGCTTCGCCAAGATGGTCAAGGGTGGCGTGATTATGGACGTCACCAACGCCGAGCAGGCGAGGATTGCGGAAGAGGCTGGAGCGGTCTCGGTGATGGCCCTCCACAGGGTTCCGGCAGATATCAGAAAGGCCGGTGGCGTTGCCAGGATGGCCCCGATAGAGAAGATTCAGGAGATAATGGATGCTGTAACGATTCCAGTTATGGCGAAGGTGAGGATTGGCCACGTCGCCGAGGCGAGAATCCTCGAAGCACTGGGCGTTGACATGATTGACGAGAGCGAGGTTCTAACTCCGTCCGACCCGTTCTTCCACATAGACAAGCGCGAGTTTAAGGTTCCATTCGTCTGCGGTGCGAGGAACCTTGGCGAGGCCGTCAGGAGGATATGGGAAGGCTCCGCAATGATAAGAACCAAGGGCGAGGCCGGAACTGGAAACATCGTTGAGGCCGTCAGACACGTCCGCCTCGTTGCGGAGGGAATAAGGCAGATACAGGCCATGACCGACGAGCAGGTCTACGGCGTTGCCGAGAAGTTCGCCGAGCCCTACCTGAGGCTCGCCCTCAACGTCAAGGAGATAGCAGGACTTCCGGCGAAGGTTCTCGAGAACGAGCCAATTTACGGCCACTACACCTACCGCGAGATAGTTGAGGGCCTCTACAAGGTTCTTCTGGAGATTAAGAAGCTCGGTCGCCTTCCGGTTGTGAACTTCGCGGCCGGAGGTGTTGCCACCCCAGCGGACGCGGCACTTATGATGCAGATGGGAATGGACGGTGTCTTCGTTGGTTCCGGAATCTTCAAGAGCTCCAACCCGGAGAAGATGGCGAGGGCAATAGTTGAGGCCGTAAACCACTGGGACGAGCCGGACGTCCTCGTCGAGATAAGCAAGGACATTGGCGAACCCATGCGCGGACAGGACATTGAGGAGCTTGAAGTCCGCCTCGAGGAGAGGGGCGTCTGAGCCCTTCCTTACTCTTTTGGAGGGATTGAAATGGTCAAGGTAGGCGTCATAGGCCTCCAGGGGGACGTCAGCGAGCACATCGAGGCGAGCAGGAGGGCCCTGGAGAACCTCGGCGTCTCCGGGGAGGTAATCTGGCTCAGGAAGCCAAACCAGCTGGAGGGGATTTCCGCAATCATAATCCCCGGTGGAGAAAGCACCACCATCTCGCGTCTGATGGTCAAGAACGGCCTCCTTGAGCCAGTCAGAAAGCTCGGCGAAGAGGGCCTTCCGATAATGGGCACCTGCGCAGGCCTGATAATGCTCTCGAAGGAGGTTATCGGTGCCACTCCAGAGCAGAGGTTCCTTGAGCTCCTCGACGTTAAGGTGAACAGAAACGCCTACGGCAGGCAGGTGGACAGCTTTGAAGCGCCGATAAGGCTCGCCTTCAGCGACGAGCCCTTCACGGGTGTCTTCATCCGCGCCCCGAGGATAGTCGAGCTTTTGAGCGACAGGGTAAAGCCGATAGCGTGGCTCGGCGACAGGGTTGTAGGTGTGGAGCAGGACAACATAATCGGCCTTGAGTTTCACCCGGAGCTGACCGACGACACGAGGGTTCACGAGTACTTTTTGAAGAAGGCCCTGTGAGAATACTTTTTATTTTAACTTTTGAGAGTTTTGCAAATTGAACTTACGAACAAAAATATTTATACATCTTCATCTATTTTTGCTTCGATGATACCATGAGGACTCTGAGAAAATCCGTACTTGCTCTATTAATCATCATTTTGATTGTGTTGGCTTCGGGGTGTCTAACAGGGACGACTTCCACCCAGAAATCGAAAATGACGAGCAAGGCTCCAAGCACCCCAGCGGTGTCCAGGGTGGAGACCTCGAATACCTCGGTACTTACCGTCGAGATAAACCCAAATCTGGAGCTGTTTGCGGTGATTTATATTCTTGCCTTCAATGGAAGCGACCCCTTTATAATGGCCCCTCCCAGCTACATCAAGGATGCCCTGACGTATTTCGCCCCATACAAAGATAGCGAGGCCGTTAAAGACGTGCGGGAGACTTTCAATTCTTCACTCCCCTTTTATACAAGGGACGAAGCAATAATGGCCCTGAGCACGAGATTAGCCAAGTTGAATTACCTCGGGAATATCACCAACGACACTGCCCTTGGTCTCGATTTGAGGCTTTTCGCGGAGTTCGCCAGGGAGAGCAACTTTGAGGCTTTCTATCGGGCGCATCTGAAGGACTATGAGCGCTCGATTTCAAACCTCTCCAAGATTCTCTCCCGGGCACCCCGGTGGTACTGGCACCTCTTCGGGAGGGATTACACAAGGTTCAGGGTTGAGGCATCGTATTCGTTGAGGATACATCCCCACAGTGTTGGTGAGAACGGGACCGTGTACTACATTGGGTTTATCCCCCGAGATATGGACCCCTCTAAAGCTCATGAATTGGCTCTTGTAATACTCCATGAGTTTGCACACCCATTCGTGGAGGATTTTCTGAAGGAAAACTTTCAGCTTTTTAGGAACATGAGTTACTACCTGAACGAGATTAGAAGCGAACTGCCCTTCACAACCAGTTATGATGTGGATCACTACGGGACCTTTTACAACTACCTCGATGAGCTCTTCACAGAAAGCGTGGCCGAGTACATAGGGCTGAAGTGCGGGATACCGGAGGATTACGTTACCCTTTACCGGCTTACCATGTCGGTGCCACTGTTCCCGCTCTCCAAGTTCTTTGAGGAGTATAGTCACATGGAAAAATCCGGAATGAAGGTGTCGGAATACGCCCCAATCTTTGCGAGGCACATGGCAGAGTGGGCAACTCCAGAAAACGTGAGTGCCCTCTACTGGGAGGTTACTCCGGTCACGTGGGTTCATGAGACGAACAGCATACTCTTCAATGGAAAAGTGGTGATAGTCTACGGAACCTCTGGAAGCGAAAAGGCTCTGGCGGAATTCCTTGAAAAGACCCTCAAGCGGGGCTACCTTCAAGGATACGGGCAGGCTCCCTCCATTGTTTTGAAGGAAGTCGATGAACTGACTCCTGATGACATGAAAACCAACTTAATCCTCATCGGCACTCCCGAGACGAACGAACTCGTTGAAAGGCTCAACGACAGACTGCCGGTGAAGTTCCTCTTCAACGGTTCGTGGACACTTGGACGGAGCAATGATTCCGTGGGCAAGTTTTTTGCCTTCAAGATAACCAACGAATCCGTGATTTCACTCCCGCTGAACGCTCCGGTCCCGTCCCAATGGGGCCTCATAGAGACCATAAAGAACCCTTGGAATAGTGACACGTACATCACCGTAATCGCCGGAACGGACGAATCCTTGATGGGGGAGGTAATCCGCAAAGGCAGAGTGGAGAGTTACACCATCATCGGAAGGAATTACCTAGAAGTTGGATTTTACATTGAGAGGGGCGGTGAGAGATGAGGAGGATTTGGGCGCTTTTAATGGTTATTGTCCTCCTGGTTCTCCCTGCTTATTATTTCATCAACCATAGTACGGGTGAGAAGACTACTCTCCAACTGGACCTTTCGCCTGTGGTTGAATGCAACGACAGTGTCTGCATCGAGATAAATCCCTATATCGAGCTGACGGATGTTGTTTTCCACCTCGCGGGCTGGAACTCCGGCAACGTTACTCCCTACTCTCAAGAAGTTGAGTCTTACTTCTCTCCATACAAGAACCACAGAGCGATACTTCTCGCCAAAAAAGCCCTGAGAGAGGGTTTAGAGTACGACGCCATCTCCAAGTTTGCAATTGAGCTGAACTCAACGGAGTGGAGCCCTTATATTGTGAGAAGAGTCCATGGAAACGAAAAGCTCCTCAACGAGCTTTCCATAGCGATAAAAGATTTCGCCCGAGAATTGAACTTTTCAACCTTCTACGAGAGTCATCGAGATTTTTACAAGGAACAGATAAGACTGTTTTTAAAGGAGAATTCCGATGTTCTTAGCCTTCCTCACTTTGAGGAGATGTTCTTTGGAGAGAAGAAAAAGCGCTGGGTTTTCATTCTCCAGCCCCTTGAGATGTACTACAGCTACAGTGGCTGGAAGAACAATACGGTTTACGCCTTTATTGGCATCTGTTCAGTCTCCAATGAGACTACATCATACTGCGGTGCCTCCGCCCACGAGCTCGCCCACAGCTTTGTTAATCCAGCTGTGGACAGGCACTACAGGGAGTTTAAAGGGTACAGGAAAATGTTCTCCCCCGTAAGGAATATCATGACTTCCATGGGATACTCGAGCTGGAAGACCTACCTTGACGAGACCCTCGTGAGGGCGTTTGAGGCTTACTACATCCTCAAGACGGAGGGAAACCAGAGCGCTGAGAGGTTCATAAAGAGCCAAGAAGCCCTTGGGTTTTACCTTGTTGGAAGGGTTTACAGGGCTTACATAACGGACTACCTGCCTAACCGGGAGAAATACCCAACCTTTGAGAGCTTCATGCCCGAACTTGCAAGGCTAATGGGAAACTGGTATAGGGAGGACTTCTGGAGGAACGTTTCACCGGAGCCAACAATCAGAATGGTTTTCATAGCGTTTAAAACGAAGGGCGTTAAGGTGTATTCTCCAAACCTCTCGGAGAGCACGTATGTGAGAAGTTACTTTGAGACCCTCAGAAAGGCGGGCTTTAAGGTAAGCTTTACAGAGAAACTCGAAAGTGGCAACCTTATTGTAATCGCGCCGTTAAACTCTTCCCTCGTCCGGAAGCTCAACAGGTACGTGGAGATAAGGAACAATTCCATCGTTCTCGATGGTGTCGAGTACTCCAAGGGAGTTTTCCTTGTTGAGGCCCTTAGGAATCCAGAGGGGAAAGGATTCGTCCTATTAATTGCGGGAACGCCGGACGTGTTCAAAAGAAGGCCCTCCAAAAGCGGAGATGAAAATCTGCTGAACTATCATTACTTCATCTACCTGACGAATCTTAAGCGGGCAGTCGCTTTTGGATAAGCACACTTTTCGAGGTGATAGATATGTTCGTCCGCTCGCTCTCCGCGGGAGGCTCAATAGAAGAAATCGGCGGGAAAGCCCATCGTCTGGCCATCTTAACCAGATACTTCAACGTTCCGGAAGGTTTTGTGGTTACCACGAAGGCCTACAAGCTCTGGAAAGAAACCAGAAGCCTACCAGAGGACGTTATTGAGGAAATCAGGGAATACTTTCAATCTCCCTACGTCCTTGAAGGCAGGTTTCCCGTAGTTGTGAGAAGCTCTGCCACCGTTGAGGACAGCGAAAAGGCAAGCTTTGCAGGTGTTTTTGAAAGCGTAACCAACGTGAACTCTTTCGATGAGTTAATCAAAGCGATTGAGCGGGTCTTTAGAAGTGCACAGTCAAGGCGCGTGAAGGAGTACATGAAACACCTTGGAATTAAAAGAGATGTAAAGATGGCGGTCATAGTCCAGAGGCAGATAAGCCCAAAACTCTCCGGTGTACTCTTCACGCGCTCTCCAAGCGACCCTCACAACGCTCTCGCGGAGTTCGTCAAAGGCTCCCCTGAGAAACTCGTGAGTGGAGAATCAAGTGGTGAGCGCCTCATTCTCCCACGCGACCCCTCTAAAGTCAAAGACCCTCTAATGAGAGAACTGGTGGAGATTGGTCTTGAAGTTGAGGAACTCTTTGGCAAACCCCAGGACATCGAGTGGGCCTATGACGAAACCCTCTGGCTCCTCCAGTCGAGGGACGTAACGGTTCTGGCACAAAAGCACGAGGAAGCCAAAGGACTGGAGGAATGGTATCCCCTTAAGGGGGTTCCAGCAAGTCCCGGAAAGGCGAAGGGAAGGGCTTACTTTGTCCTCGATGACCAGCCACCCGAGGAAGCTGAAAAGCTATTCCCTGAAGGGGGAGTACTTGTGACGTACGTTCTTCATGCCGAGTATTACGGCCTCTTCGCGAAGGCCTCTGGAATAGTTACGAAAGTGGACAGCGTTCTCTCTCATCCGGCGATAATCGCGAGGGAACTTGGAATTCCCTGTGTCGTTGGAGTTGACGTTGAGGCAATACGGGACAGGGATGAGGTAATCGTTAATGGGAGTGCTGGAGTTGTCTACGTGAGAAACCCGAGGAAAGTCCTGAGAAAGTTTGAGCTCTGGAAAGCCAGCTATAAGGAAGACGAAATTACAAGGGAGCTTAGAGATGAGTACGTGGAGGCTCTTGAAGAGCTCTCGCCGGAGAAGCTAGAGGAGGTAATCCTCAAGGCGTTTTCACTCGTCAGGAGGTTTTATTCCACGGACCAGGAGAGAGCTTTCAACATATACCACTTCATAAACGATCTCATGGAAGAGGAAACGCCTAGGATTCTTGCCGAGAAGTTCAACGTTGTTGACGTGTTTTCAAGGGCCGAGAAAGGGAAAAGACCGCGAAGCGAGGAGGAGAGAAGACTCTTTGAAATCTACCGCATTCTCAAGGTCTTCATCAACTACACTGACGAAAGGGTAAATGATATCCCAGCTCTCTTGTTTGGTATCCAAAATAACTCAGGGGCGAAATTCTGAATCGTAAGTGATCAGAATGGTATAACACCCCTTTTCATCTTCTTCAATTTCTATTTTCCTTAGTCTGATTCCATAGGTTTTTATTGCGTCCTCTACGATCTCTGGGAGCTCATCTATGAATCCCTTCTTTTTGATCGTCAACATCATTAGGTCTCACCAATGTTTAGAACTTGTTTTAGGATTTTAACCTGTCTCTTTTCAAGACTTCTCTCATCTAAGATAAGAAGTAGCATACCTCTGTAGAATGCCATGTAATCAGACAAAGTTGCTAGAAACTTTAGAACTGATCGGAAATCATTATACATCAGAAGATACTCAAGCCCATCTACAATAACTACTCCCGTGACGTTTTCAAGATATGCCTCTCTGAGATAACCTCTGGCTCGTTCGATTATTTTATGGAGCTGTGTTGGTCTTATGTTTCCAGGATGATCTATCATTGTTAATAAGTGGACCTCCCATTTCTCAGGAAGCTCACTTTTTCGACTAAACGCTAAAACTGGGAAATTTGAAAGAGCATTAGCATATGCTTTAAATTTTTCTGGCGATACAATAAAAACTCCCTCTCGAATAACTTCGGGTTTCTCTGTTTTTCTAAGGTTTTTGAATCTTTCCGAGAATATTATATCAAAGAATGCGAAAACCTCAAGAACGTTTAAGATTGCTCCCAGGGTAAATCCTATCGGGGCAAACCATTCAACAGGTCGAAGAAATGGATAGTCCATTTTGTGTATCCCATGGGCAGTTATAACCGCACTTAGAAGTGTTCCTGACCTTGGATAAAACTTTCTAATACCCCACAAGAAAATACCTGCAAAAGTATAGAAGATTCCAGTAATGCCATATGAGAGGTACATAGGCCTAGATATTGGACTTACCATTGAATAGACAACGACGTAGGCTGAAACTAGAAAGGGCAGACTTAACGCTACAATTCGTAGTGCGCGTACGGGAAATCCTAGAGCCTCTTCGTCAAATAACGTCACAACACCACCTGCCAAAAAAGAAACACCAACTGCCTGAAAAATTGGGACACCCCAGTTGATATTTAGAAATTCTGAAACTATAGAAAGAGAAGACGTCAAGAAGAAAAACGACCAGAAAAGGAGGGATTTTCTTCTGTATTTCTTCCAGCCTGTGAGCAGAAGTATACCTGCTGTTACTTTTAGGGAGAAACTAAGAAACTGAGAAGCTCCCAGTAAGTTCATTCGATCACCATTTGCCTCTAAACAGATTTCCAATTAAAACCTTACGCCCTTGTGGTGAGAATATGGAATTCGATTTTTATACCAAATTTTTAATTTTAAGTTTCACTTTCAACCTTTAGCAAAAGGCTCAGCTGTGTGCAATTGTTTTAATCCATTGGAAGATATCCGAAAAATTTAAAACCCCTTTTTTCTCTATGAACATAATAGAGTCAATGGTAAAATCAGGGCTCTATGTTGAGAATCAGATAGTTGTAATCCCTAATTGGGCTCGAATAAAAATAGGCTGAAATTACAGGGGGGTTTACCCCCTATTGTGTAACAACATTAATTGTTTTTAGTTTTTATTGATCACAGGACAACTTTTCTAACTTTGGAACGCCATTTTTGAAATGGTATTTGAATTTTATAATTCTGCTTTTGAGATCTGGGGCTTTAAGAATTTCAAGGTATCTTACAACTTCCATGCCATTCAACTCACTCCTAACGCGAATAACATAAGTTGCCCTTCTGTACACGGAAGCAAGTACTTGGGAGCTTTCTTTTGGCCCCCACAGCCAGAAATTAGTCCCCTTGGGATACTCCCGATAAGCCCGTGCTTTAGCCCTTAATTCCGCTGAAATTTCAAGATACCTTAGTGTTTCAAGCTCACCACCTAGGATCTCTATGTAGTCCGAAACATCCATAGTGAATCCGTAGAGCTCTCTTCCCTTGAACAGTCCTCTTTCTGCCCATATTTTTTTATGTGCTTCTACAACTTCAACATACTTTGTTGGTAAGACTTCTGCGGAAATAGAACCCTTAAGGTACTATATCCCCTCAAGATCACTGATTACGTCATAAAAACTCCCAAAGGTATCTATTATTGTGAAATTTCCTCGTTTCAAATACTCTCTCGCATTTATACCTGATGTTTCAAATGCTCGCATAAGAACGTGTAGGGGATATGAGATGTTAAAGTATCCTACAAGATTATCTTTTTTGAGTTTTTCTCTTAGTATGTGGAGGAGTATATCCTTTCCTCTAGCTCGTGGATCAACCTCGTGAATAAGGATAAAGGACTGTTTTAATATTCCTCCGAGCTCTTTATCAAGTTCTGGAATTTCCCATGACAACATTCCTAACTACCTCCAAACAGGGTTAGTGTTTTCCCTTCGTTGGGTCCTTTGGTGACTATGCCAACTCTTTCCTCGTCGATTACGTGAGTTTCAATAACTACATCTGATGTGACATAGGCAATATTGCTTATCTCAGGGCATTCTGGTTGAGAGAGTGTGAGAATTGTCCCATTAGTTTTTACTTTACTAAGAAGCAATTCTCTCATCGCCCATATCATTCTATAAACTAAATATGGTCTTCTAAACAGCTTGCAAATTCCAGTGGAAGTGTATGTGAATATCCAAAGCCCATCCCACTCCTTAGAATCGAGTATCTTTGTTCCCCATTCCTTGAGTTTTATAACAAAAACTGAATCATCTAAATATCCAGAAAGTTGGTAGATTCCATTTTCATTTCTTGGAATACTATACACGCTTCCAAAGGCGTCTAGAACGTGAAAATTTTTCCCTAGGTATTCTTTGACGTTAAGGCCAATCATTTTGGAATTGCTTTCAAATACTCTAAAAGGCTCATATAAAAACATAAAAACATTCTCACCTTCTTCGAGAAGATCTCTAAGAATCATCAAAGAGAACAGTTCTCCATTGGATCCAAGGTCAGCTTGGATTAGGGATAGTACCCCTCCCTCTGGGAGTAGTTGAAGTGCACTTTTTGGGGCGTTCATAAGAACCACCTACATATATTTCACCTTGGATTATAAATGCATTTCCTGTCTTTTAATGCTAATTGATAGGGCATCTATGTTGTTGACATAAAACCTAAAAGTTGTGAAACCTGTGAGAGTTTCCAGGGAGTGAGGAAAACATGAGTATGCAACGGCTTTTTTCAAATCTAACGGAGGTGGGGCTTTTACCTGGAGTTTTAAACTGGACAGAATCCCGCGTTTCCTTTGCAGGAGCCCACCTGAGGTAGCCGACAACGAGATACCCTTCACTTCGCTCTATGAAGTCGAGAAATCATTAGAATGCTAATTGCTCACATGATGGGAATTACCACATCGACGATCTATCGAAGGGCAGAGTGGTGTTTAAGTATAGCCAATGAAAAACGTCAACGTTACGCGACGCTTTCTGGGTATTCAATTTTCTTTTGTTCTCGAAGAGCTTGTAATTCAGAATAGACAAAACTAGAGTATGTTCTTTTGTCCAGTAAAAAGCTATTTAAAGACGCAAGTATAAAATGCACTTCACAAAGTAATAGAACCTAGCTGGAGGCCAACTTCATGAGAAGAAAAACCATTCTTGGACTCTTATTGATTATAGCTCTTCTAACTTCTACACTTGGATGCATCTCGACCTCCCAACAGACATCCACAGAGACAAAAACCTCACCAATACCGGAAAACACAGGTTCCTTTGGCATTCAGGTTTACAGAGACTGGTACCATAACTCGACGAAATACTTCGAGATCTACTATCCAAAAGAGGTTCGTGACGACCCGATACTCCAGTCAAAGCTCAACATACTCCTCCTTGGTGCGGACAGTGTCTATGAAAGCTACTCTAAGCTCTTTGGGACCAGACCCCAAAAAGCGAAAATATACCTTTACCCATCGGAGAAAGCTCTAGAAAACATCACCGGGAGGAAAGTCCTCTGGTTCGTGAACTACAAAAAGAAGGAAATCCACGTCGCCCTGATTAACGAAACGGGTGTATACTCTATCCTCGACGTCGACTCGGCGCTCCTTGAATATGCCGCCGGAAAGAAGCTCCCAGACATCATCGCCGTTGGGTTTGGGGCACTGGATGCTGGGAGAACACCAGTGGGTCCTCATGAAAAGATGGAGAAATACGTGGGCTTGAATAAGTTGAAGTCCCTGAACCTTCGGGGCGGATACAACGCAGTGCTGTTCGCTGAGGCCAACGACCTGATGGAGTACATCGCCGACGAGTACGGCCCGCTGGCCCTCGTTAAGGTTCTGAAAACGGGCGGGATCCCGGAAATCAACTGGAGTGACTTCATGAAATTTGCCACTGCCCTTGAGGGGACTGCTGGGATTGGAGTGACAACAATTGACATGAACATCAGCTTAGAGAGGAGAAAGTTCGATGCAGTTGTGGACTACGATAACATTACATCACAGTCCTACGTCTACTTCTGGAGAATGCCGAGGCTCAAAGTTGAGGACATCAACGTTGACAACAGGAGCGTTGGATTCGTCCAGGGTTTCACGCTGGTCATTCCCCTGAGAGACTTCAAAAACGGGAGCGTGGGGATAAAATACATCGGCGACTACTCAACAATGAAGAAAATCGCGCCCCAAAGGGGCTACATTGAGGGGCAGATTACAGAGGACATGGCGTTTCTAAAGATGGAATTCCTGAGACCTATGCTGAACTCCCTTGAACTCTTTCACGTTATCACAGTCAGGGTCAAAACAGACAAGGGAACCGTAATAGGCCCGGGGGGAAGAGATCGCCCCGGGAGTATGGAGAATCACGTTTCCGCACGGCTTTAACGGGGTAATCCCGGTTTTCGTCGGGAACTTTAAGAGAATTGAGCTGATGGACGGTCGTCTGACGGTTTACTACATGGGAATTGATGACGAAACCGCGAAGAGATACGCAAACCTCACCGAGAAAATTTTAGGCTTTGGGATGAGGCATTTTGGAAAGCCTGGGTACGGAAGAGTCAAGGTCGTTTATCCTAGAGGAATAAACATATCGAACGAGATGTTTGACGTCTTGGCGTACTCTTACAATCCCGTACGCTACAAATACGGCTATTCCTACGAGGTGGCGCACTGGTGGGTTCCCGGGACTGTTGTATTCGTTTCAAACGAAAGCCAGGTCTGGTTCAATTTTGCCTTTCCGGCGTACTTCTCCTTGAAATATGCCGAGAACGTTTCGGAGGAAGATTACATCGCGTTAAGGAACTACTACATTTCCGTGTACGACAGGGAGACGGACTACGGAAAGAGAGACCTTCCCATAACCGGGGTCTGGAAAATATGGGGCATGGACATCAACCGCTATTATGCCATTGCATCGTACAAAGGAGCACTGGTTCTCGAGAAACTTGAGAAGTTTACAGGAAGAGAAGCGTTCTACAAATCCCTCAGGGAGTTTTTCGAGGAGTACAGGTTCAGGGAAGGGGATCTCAATGGATTTGTGGCAATCCTGGAAAGGAACTCCGGAAAGCCCGTCAGGGAGCTCTTCCAGAATTTGACAACGAGCACCGGTTTGCCGTAGGCATTCTTTCCTATTTTTGCTCCCTTGATGAAAACTTTTTGGACTTTGAGCGGACACTTGGGATTTTGGAACACGATGTAATAACCACAAAAATGTTTAAGTGGTCAAAATTTATAAAGTCTTTTTTCCGGGCTAATGTAAAAGGTGGTGCCCATGTGGGAGGACTTCATAAGGGAGAAAGTCGAGGAGATTAGGAATACGGTTGGTGACGGGAAGGCTATCATAGCGCTCAGCGGTGGTGTTGACAGCTCAACAGCTGCGGTTCTAGCTCACAGGGCGATAGGTGATAGACTTCACGCAGTCTTTGTTAACACAGGCTTCATGCGGAAGGGTGAGCCAGAGTTCGTCGTTAAGACCTTCCGCGACGAGTTGGGTCTCAACATCCACTACATCGATGCCAGCGAGCGCTTTTTTGAGGCGTTGAAAGGTGTTACCGACCCGGAGGAGAAGAGGAAGATAATCGGCAGGGTCTTCATCGAGGTGTTCGAGGAGGTTGCGAAGGAGATAAACGCCGACTTTCTAATTCAGGGAACCATCGCTCCCGACTGGATTGAGAGCAAGGGGAAAATCAAAAGTCACCACAACGTCGGCGGTCTTCCAGAGAGGCTCAACCTCAAGCTCATAGAGCCGCTGAGGGACCTCTACAAGGACGAGGTTCGCGAGCTGGCCAGGGAACTCGGCCTGCCGGAGAAGATATACAATAGAATGCCCTTCCCCGGGCCGGGGTTAGCAGTTAGGGTCCTCGGCGAGGTGACACCGGAGAAGATTGCAATAGTCAGAGAGGCCAACGCAATAGTCGAGGAGGAAATCGAGAAGGCCGGGCTAAAGCCCTGGCAGGCATTCGCGGTTCTTCTCGGCGTTAAAACCGTTGGAGTGCAGGGCGACATAAGGGCCTACAAGGAAACAGTAGCCGTTCGCGTTGTTGAGAGCCTCGACGGAATGACCGCCAACGCGATGGATGTTCCCTTTGAGGTGCTCCAGAGGATAGCATTCAGGATTACGAGCGAGATTCCCGAGGTCGGAAGGGTGCTCTACGATGTAACCAACAAACCTCCTGCGACGATAGAGTTCGAGTGAGGTGATTGCATGATAGTTATAATGGACAACGGAGGCCAATACGTCCATAGGATTTGGAGGACCCTTAGATACCTCGGCGTTGAGGCGAAGATAATACCAAACACCACCCCTCTGGAGGAAATCAAGGCGCTGAATCCAAAGGGCATAATCTTCTCGGGCGGGCCGGATATAAACAAAACGGGCAACTGCGAGGCGATTCTTGAGCACTACGACGAGTTCAACGTTCCAATCCTGGGAATTTGCCTCGGGCATCAGCTCATAGCGAGGTACTTTGGAGGGAAGGTTGGAAGGGGTGATAAAGCGGAATACAGCCTCGTCGAAATTGAAATAATCGAGGAAAACGACCTCTTCAAGGGCTTTCCAAAGAAATTGAAGGTCTGGGAGAGCCACATGGATGAGGTTAAGGAACTCCCACCGGGCTTCAAGCTTTTGGCCAGGAGCGAGACCTGTCCCGTTGAGGCCATGAAGCACGAGAGCCTTCCAATCTATGGCGTCCAGTTCCACCCCGAGGTTTCCCACACCGAGCGAGGAGCAGATGTCTACAGGAACTTTGCGGAGCTCTGCGGGGAGCTTTAAGGCTCAGCTAGTCGGTCCTTTCTTCACCTTTCCGCAACGGATTTATTCATCATCGCCCTTGATTACCTCAAGGGAGTAAGTCAACTCGGCACCGCTTAGCTTAACCTGAGCAGACGCGGAGCAGTATTTGTTCTGGCTGAGCTCTATAGCGCGCTTTGCCTTATCCTCTTTAACGTTTCCGTAAATCCTGTAATGGATGTGAACCCTTGTGTAAACCTTTGGGTATTCCTCCCTCCTCTCTCCGGAAATCTCGACTTCCAAACCCTCAATCGGCTCGCGCATCTTCTTGAGAATCATGACCACGTCGTAGGCAGTACATCCAGCGACGCTGAGAAGGAGGAGCTTCATCGGGCTGATTCCCCCATCGCCGAGGATTATAGAACATCCGCCGTCCTCCAGGGAACCGACGAACTGCATGTTTTCAACCCACTTAACGCGCCCCGTAACGGTCATGCCATCACCGTAGTTCATACCGTTTGGGTTTTAAAATCCCTTTTCATAATCCCAAGCATGTACATCCGTCCCTTCGACCCCTGGAAGTCAAAGCTCTGCACGTGTCCTTTCAAGTACACGCTAAACGTTTACACCGGTTGCGACCACGCATGCGTCTACTGTTACATAACGAGCTATATCCCAAACGCATTCCGGGTGAGAACGAAGGAAAACCTTCTTCCAAAGCTCGAGCGAGAGCTGAGGAAGTTTGATCGGAGATACATAATAGCCCTCTCCTACTCCTCCGACCCGTATCCGACAATCGAGCGGGAGCTTGGAATAACGAGAAAAGTGCTCGAACTTTTCAAACGTTACGACGTGAGATGTCTCCTCCTGACGAAATCGGACATATTTGAAAGGGACCTCGACCTTCTAAGCGAACTCCGCTGTGCCGTTGGAATAACCGTCACAACCGTCAACGAGCGGAAAGCCAGGCTCCTTGAGCCCAACGCACCGTCTCCAAAGGCCAGAATAATGTCGCTCAGAAAGGCAAGGAAAGTCGGAATCCCCGTTTACGCCAGGATAGACCCAATAATCCCCTTCTACACCTGGGAAGATTTTGAGGAGACGCTCGACGCTTTAAGCTTCGTGAGCCACATAACGGTTTCGACGCTAAAGCTCAGGCCCGATTCGAAGAAGAGGATGTTCGCCAAGTTCCCGGAGCTTATGGAGAGGCTGTGGCCACTATACGAGAGGGGCGAGAAGATTGGGGGGTACCACTACCTCCCAAGGGAAGTCCGCTTTGAAATCCTCCGCAAGGCAGAGAAAAAGATAACCGAGAAAGGGATCACGTTTGGGTCGTGTCGGGAAGGCTATCGCTCGTTTCCGAGCTGTGATGGTTCTCACCTTGTTCCCTAGCGAGTTCTTCCCGGATTTCTGCCTCTATCTCGCGCCTCTTCATCTCGTCCGTTTCCTCGTGTTTCTTGATTGAAGCCTCGATGAGGGCCTTGTAAAGGGGCAACATCTCAGGTAAATGCTCCGGTTGCCACTGGACGCCGATGATAAAGCCCTCCTTACCTTCAATGGCCTCAATTAGACCATCAACGGCAAAGGCGACCTGCCTGAGGCCTTCACCGACGCGCTTCACGGCCTGGTGATGGAAGCTGTTCACCCACGTCCAGGCCTCATTCGTTCCCTCGACGTTCAGGGTTTCTTTCAGGATTGAGTAGAGCCTTGAATCCGCCTTTATCCTGACCGTGTGAAGTTTCTGTTCGGGTCTAGTGGTTTCGAAGCTCCAGTCGTGTTTTATAGCCTTTGGGATATCGTAGAGGTCTTGGTAAAGCGTTCCACCGAGGGCGACGTTGATTACGTGCATTCCCCTTCCGACGCCGAGCACCGGAATGTTTGCATCAACGGCCAGTTTCACCAGCTCAATCTCAAACTCGTCGCGAAGAACGTCAACGTTTCTCAGACTTGGTGAGGGGTCTTCGCCGTAGAAACGTGGGTGAACGTCTGGACCTTCTATGAGGAGGATTCCATCTACTATTTCAACAATGTTCTCTGGTTCTATCTCTGCGCTGAAAACTGCTGGAAGTCCGCCAGCTTCTATAATGCGCCTTATGTGTGCCCTCCCAGTGGAAACGGCCTCGCTCCAAGGAGAACTGATTATGGCTATCAGGGGTTTCATACCACCACCTATGGAAGAGAGAAAAAAAGAGTGTAAAAATTTTTCCTCACTTCTTGAGGGCTTTGATTTCCTCTTCTATAACTTCGGCTAGGCGTTTAACACCCTCCCTGATGGTCTCCTCCGGGACGTACGTAAAGTTCAGCCTAAGTGTGTTCTTGACGTCGCGGTGGGCAAAGAATGCCTCACCGGGAACGTAGGCAACACCCTTCGAAACGGCTTTCTCAAGCATAATCTTGGTGTCTATTCCCTCCGGCAGGGTAACCCAGACGAACATTCCACCTTCGGGTCTCGTCCATTCAACACCCTCGGGCATAAACTCTTCCAAGGCTTTGAGCATAGCATCGCGTCTTGGTTTGTAGAATTTTATTATCTTCGGTATGTGTTCATCAAGATAGCCGTTTTCCACATATTTCCAGGCTATTACCTGACCGAACGTATTTGCGCATAGATCAACTGCCTGTTTCGCTATCTCCATCTTCCTTATGAAGTGCGGATGAGCCGAAACCCAGCCGAGGCGGAACCCGGGGGCGAGTATTTTAGAGAACGTTCCAAGGTAGATGACCCTGCCTTCCTCGTCGAAGTGTTTTATCGGTGGAACTGGTTCACCAGAGTAGCGGAGCTCGCTGTAGGGATTGTCCTCAACTATGAGGAAGTCGTACTCCCTTGCCAGTTCAACGAGTCTTTCCCTTCTCTCAAGGCTCATCGTAACGCCCATTGGATTCTGGAAGGTTGAGACGGTGTAAACGAACTTAACGCGCTTTCCTTCCTTTTTGAGTTCCTCCAGTTTTTCCTCGAGGAGGTCAATTCTCATTCCGTCGTGGTCCATCGGTATGCTTACAAATTCGGGCTCGTAGTACTTGAAGGCGTTGAGTGCGGCAAGGTAAGTTGGTGCCTCGACTATGACGACATCTCCCGGGTTTATGAAGACCCTGCCGATCAAATCGAGTGCCTGCTGGCTTCCAGCGACCATCATTATCTCAACCTTGCTCATAGGAATTCCGTAGCGCTTCTCCATCCACTTCGCGAGCGCGAGGCGGAGCGGTGTGAATCCCTTGGTCGTTCCGTACTGCAGGGCCTTGTCAGCGTGCTCCGTGAGGACTTCTTGGGCAATTTTCTTGATAGTTTCTACAGGGAATGTTTCAGGGGCCGGTAATCCTCCGGCAAGGCTTATGACGTCGGTTGTTTCAACGAGCTTAAGAAGTTCTCTAATCTCCGAAGCTTTCATACGAAGGGCTTTTTCAGAAAAAAATGACTCGAAATTAAGGGGTTCTGAGGCAAGTTTTCCTTTCAGCTTTTCTTCCATACACACCACCTCAATGAACAGAGCTGAGCGTGTCATCAAATCTATACACTAAGAACTACGGGCCTTTCGTTATAAACCTTTCCCAATGCCCAGCTTTAGCCTTTACAAAGGTAAATGTGGCTTTCTTCGGCAATTTAGAAACATCAAGGGACTTTTGAGAGCACTAATGAACTGTACAATCTTTAAGCTATAGTCGAGGTGAAAGAAAGAATTTAAATTCTCTTGTGTCCAAACTTAGGGTTACCCGGGAGGTGAAAGCAATGCCAGTGGTGAAAGATGTCCTTGAGATAGCCAAGAAAATAAAGGACATGGAAATTAGAGGGGCCGGAGCAATAGCTAGGGCAGCTGCAAAGGCCCTTCAGATACAGGCCGAAAAAAGTCAAGCAAAAACAGTTGATGAATTCTGGAATGAAATGAAAGAAGCCGCGAAGATTCTCTACGAAACGAGACCGACGGCAGTTTCCCTGCCCAACGCGCTACGTTACGTCATGCACCGCGGAAAGATAGCCTACTCCAGCGGGGCGGACCTTGAGCAGTTGAGGTTCATCATAATCAACGCCGCGAAGGAGTTCATACACAACTCCGAGAACGCGGTGAAGAGGATAGGCGAGATAGGGGCGAAGCGCATAGAGGACGGTGACGTCATAATGACCCACTGCCACAGCAAGGCCGCGATAAGCGTCATGAAGACAGCCTTTGACCAGGGCAAGGACATCAAGGTCATCGTCACGGAGACGAGGCCCAAGTGGCAGGGCAAGATAACTGCCAAGGAACTCGCCAGCTACGGCATTCCCGTCATTTACGTCGTTGACAGCGCGGCAAGGCATTACATGAAGATGACCGACAAGGTTGTCATGGGAGCCGACAGCATAACCGTAAACGGTGCCGTGATAAACAAGATTGGAACCGCCCTGATAGCTCTGACAGCCAAGGAGCACAGGGTCTGGACGATGATAGCTGCCGAAACCTACAAGTTCCACCCGGAGACCATGCTTGGCCAGCTGGTGGAGATAGAGATGCGCGACCCGACGGAGGTCATTCCGGAAGAAGAACTCAAGACCTGGCCGAAGAACATCGAGGTCTGGAATCCAGCGTTTGACGTTACCCCGCCGGAGTACGTTGACGTCATCATAACGGAGCGCGGTGTTATCCCGCCGAGCGCCGCCATTGATATCCTCAAGGAGGAGTTCGGCTGGGCATTGAAGTACCGCGAACCCTGGGAGGACTGACCTTTCCTCTTTTTCACCGATACCGTTTAAAACTCCTCGCCCTTCTATACCTGAGGAAGAAATGGAAGGTGATGCTCATGAAGGCTTACATTGCTGAAAACGTCAGGGGAATTTACGCCTTCGACGAGAGCGGGAAGCTCATCACGAGCAAGCCCTTCTCCGGAAAGCCGGAGATAAGCCTCGACAAACTACTAAAAGGCGAGCCGAGCGACGAGTTACTGACCCTCCTTGAGGAGCTGAGGGGGGAAGGTTACGACGAGTTCGTCGTTGAGGACACCGAGCTGAGCAGAAAACTGAAGGAGCTTAACTACACAGCTACAGCCGAGTTTCCCAACCTGGCCGGCGAAAAGCTCCGCTCAAACCCTGCCGAATTCCTAGGCGAGAACTGGTTCGACGAGTACTACACCGTTGGCGTGGCACTAACCAGGCTCCGCATACAGGAGCAGAGCGGTGCAAGGGACAAGATGATAATCCAGGCAATCGAGGCACTCGATGATATTGACAAGGTGATTAACTTACTCGTTTCAAGGCTCAGGGAATGGTACGGTCTCCACTTCCCTGAACTCGATGAAATCCTTCCAAAGCATCCACAGTACGTTGCCTTCGTTAAGGAAATCGGCCCGAGGGAGAACGTAACGAGGGAGAGGCTTGAGAAGCTCGGCTTTTCAGAAGGAAAAATCGAGAAGATTCTCAGGGCTGCGGAGAAGTCCATGGGCGCTCCGCTCGGCAAGTTCGACAGCGAAATCATAAGAAAGCTCGCCAGCGAGATAAGCGACCTCTACAAGCTCAGGGAGCAGATTGAGGACTACCTTGAGATGGCCATGGACGAAGTCGCTCCAAACCTCAAGGCGCTCGTTGGAGCCAAACTCGCCGCGAGGCTTATGAGCCTTGCAGGAGGTCTCAAAGAGCTGGCAATGATGCCCGCCTCAACAATTCAGGTTCTCGGCGCTGAAAAGGCCCTCTTCAGGCACCTGAGAACCGGGGCAAAGCCTCCGAAGCACGGTGTAATCTTCCAGTATCCTGCAATAAACCGCTCGCCGTGGTGGCAGAGGGGTAAGATAGCGAGAGCTTTGGCCGGAAAGCTGGCCATAGCGGCCAGGGTTGACTATTTCTCTGGCGAATACATAGGCGAGGAACTCAAGAAGGAGCTTGAACAGAGAATCAAGGAAATCAAGGAGAAGTACCCGAACCCGCCGAAGAGGAAGGCCAAACCCGAGAAGAAGAAAAAGAAGTTCAAGCCCAAGAAGTCCAAGAAGGAGAAGAAAGGCCAGAAGGAGAGGAGAGGTAAGGGCAAGCCCGAAAAGAAGAAGAAAAAGAAGAAGTCCAAGGGCGGAAAGAGGTGAGGTAGATGAAGGTTAAGAAGCACAGGTTCCCAGGCGTTTACATCGTTATTGACGACGACGGGAGCGAGAAGATAGCGACCAAAAACCTCGTTCCCGGACAGAGGGTTTACGGCGAGAGAGTCATAAAGTTCGAGGGAGATGAATACAGAATTTGGAACCCGAGCAGGTCGAAGCTTGGTGCGGCAATCCTCAACGGCCTCAAGAACTTTCCGATTAAACCCGGCTCAACGGTCCTCTACCTAGGAATAGCGAGCGGAACCACGGCATCTCACGTCAGCGACATCGTCGGCTGGGAGGGCAAGATATTCGGCGTTGAGTTTTCCCCAAGGGTTCTCAGGGAGCTCGTTCCCATAGTGGAGGAGAGGAGGAACATAGTTCCCATACTCGGCGACGCGACAAAGCCGGAAGGCTACCGCGCTCTCGTTCCGAAGGTGGACGTTATCTTTGAAGACGTGGCCCAGCCGACGCAGGCGAAAATCCTGATAGACAACGCGAAGGTGTATCTCAAGAGCGGCGGCTACGGCATGATATCCGTCAAGAGCAGGAGCATCGACGTCACCAAGGAGCCGGAGGAAGTATTTAAGGAGGTCGAGAGGGAGCTCTCTGAATACTTCGAGGTCGTTGAGAGGCTTTCACTTGAACCCTACGAGAAGGATCATGCTCTCTTCGTTGTGAGAAAGCCATGAGTTCTTTTTCTTTTCTCAAAAATTTAGAGAGGGTCAGTCCTTGATTGGTAAGTTTGGAATCAGCCAGCTCAGAAAGCTGTCCATGCTCCTAGTTTGTATGTAGACTGTTCCCGTTCCGTAGAACTCTGCAACCAAGCCCTCTCCGCTGAAGAGAGTGCTCTTAAGCCCGCCAACTCGCTTAACTTTGAAGTCCAAACCCTCTGTGAAAGCCACCATGTGCCCGGTGTCAATTATAAAGTGCTCGTTCCTAAGTTCCTTTTTGTATATAGCCCCAAAGCTGGAGAGAAAAACCATTCCCCTTCCGCTTATCTTTAGGAGGAACAGTCCCTCTCTGCTGAAGAAGGTTTTGGCACCTCCCCACTTGATGTCGATGTCTATATTCTCACTGCTTGCCAGAAATGCTCCGCTCTGGGCGTAAAGGGTTCCATCCAGTTCAAATACCTCGATGTCCCCCGGATATGGGGGTGCTAGGCCAACGGTTCCAGTTCCACCAACTGCTCTGAAAACGTTGACAAAGAAGCTCTCCCCGCCAAGCACGGATCTTTTCAGGGCACCGAAAACACCGCCCCTTGCCTTGGTTTCTATTCTTATCGTTGGACTCATGTGAACCATTGCCCCAGCTTCAGCTTGGATTGCCTCTCCTTGAGAAAGCTCCACCTCAAGAAGGGAAAAGCTTGGTCTGTGGGTTATTTCGTACCTCATTCCAAACACCCGATACCAATTGGGAGGCAAGTTTTATATATCCATCGGCAATTGTCTAAATTCTTTTTCACTTTTACCGAAAGGCTTTTATAAGAACTCTCCCAACCACCGCCGGTGATTACAGTTCTCGGGTGATGCCCATGCGGAAGTTGCTGAAGCCGAAGAGGGAAGTAGGCATTGTCGGCTACGGCGCCTACGTTCCGATGTATAGAATCAAGGCCGAGGAGATAGGCAGGGTCTGGGGAGTTTCAAGCTTCCCAATCGAGGAGAAGGCCGTCCCCGGTTTGGACGAGGATGCCCTCACCATAGGACTTGAAGCGGCAAGAAACGCCCTCAAAAGGGCCCAGATAGACCCCAAGCTCATCCGTGCCGTCTGGTTCGGTAGCGAGAGCAAGCCCTACGCGGTTAAACCAACGGGAACCATTATAGCCGAAGCGATAGGGGCGACGCCCGATGTGAGTACAGCGGACTTCGAGTTCGCCTGTAAGGCCGGAACCGAGGCCCTTCAGACGGCCATCGGCTTCGTCGGTTCGGAGATGGCCGACTACGCGATGGCAATCGGAGCGGACACGGCCCAGGGGAGGCCCGGCGACCACCTCGAGTTTACCGCCGGAGCGGGTGGAGCGGCCTTTATAGTTGGCCCCAAGAGCTCTGAGACCGTCGCCTACTTCGAGGGAAGCTACTCCTACGTCACTGACACTCCGGACTTCTGGAGGAGACAGCACGAGCACTATCCAAGGCACGGTAACAGGTTCACCGGCGAGCCGGCCTACTTCCACCACATAATAAACGCCGCCAAGACACTCATGGAGGAGCTCGGCCTAACGGTCAACGACTTCGATTACGCCGTCTTCCACCAGCCCAACGTCAAGTTCCCTCTCACGGTAGCGAAAATACTCGGCATTCCGAAGGAGAAGGTCCTTCCCGGACTTCTCACCGGTAAGATTGGAAACACCTACAGCGGTGCAACGATGGTCGGTGTTTCAGCCGTTCTCGACATAGCAAAGCCCGGCGACAGAATCCTGTGGGTGAGCTTTGGTTCCGGAGCCGGAAGCGACGCCTTCAGCGTCGTTGTTCAGGACGCCATAGAGGAGAAGAGAGACTTGGCGCCAAAGGTTAAGGACTACGTGGAAAGGAAGAAGTACATAGACTACGCCCTCTACGCAAAGGCGAGGAGAAAGTTCATTCTGTGAGGTGGTTGAGATGAGGAAGGCCGTTATAATCGGTGCTGGTATGACGCCTGTTGGGGAGCACTGGAAGCTTTCACTCCGCAACCTTGCAGTCGAAGCCCTGCTCAACGCGATGGAGGACGCGGGAATAGACAGGGTTGATTCCCTCTACGTGGGAAACATGGTCTCAGGATCTTTCGTCGAGCAGGAAAACTTGGGTGCCTTGATAGCGGACTGGGCTGGACTGGGCAACATTCCGGCTGTCAAGGTTGAGGCCGCCTGTGCCTCCGGCGGTGCGGCAGTTCAGGAGGGTGTTAAAGCCGTCCTCAGCGGGCTGGAAGATGTCGTTGCGGTCGTCGGCGTCGAGAAGATGACCGATGCCTGGCCGAGCGATGCGACGCGCTATCTAGCTTACGCCGCCGACGCGGAGTGGGAACTCTTCCACGGCGCGAGCTTCGTAGCTTTGAACGCGCTCATCATGAGGCACTACATGAAGACCTACGGTTACACCGAGGAGGATTTAGCTCTCTTCGCGGTCAACGCCCATGCGAATGGAGCCAAAAACCCCTACGCGATGTTCAAGAGGCCCATAAAGGTCGAAACCGTGATGAAGAGTCCTTATATAGCGGACCCGCTCAAGCTCTTCGATGCCTCGCCCGTCTGCGACGGTTCAGCGGCGGTTATAATCACAACACCGGAGAAAGCCAAGGAGCTCGGCGTTCCCAAGGAGAAGTGGGTCGAGATAGCTGGAATTGGAAGGGCCACTGACACAATAAACCTCGCCAACAGGGAGGACTTACTCACCCTTAAAGCGGCGAAGATTGCCGCGGAGAGGGCCTACAAGATGGCCGGGATAACTCCAAAGGATATAGACTTCTTCGAGGTTCACGATGCATTTACCGTTATGGCCGCTTTGAGCTTGGAGGCCCTCGGTGTGGCGAAGAAGGGAGAGGGAGCAAAGCTCGCCAAGGAAGGCCAGATAGCGATTGACGGGGATTATCCGATACAGACTATGGGAGGGCTCAAGGCTAGAGGTCACCCCGTCGGAGCAACGGGGGTTTATCAGACTGTCGAGGCTGTTTTACAGCTCCGGGGTGAAGCACCGGAAGGAATACAGGTGCCCGATGCTGAAATCGGCCTGACCCAGAACATAGGTGGAACCGGCTCGAACATAACCGTTAACATCCTCAGGAGGGTGTGAAAATGGCCCGCCCGATGCAGGTTTCCCGCTACTGGAGGCACTTCCGCGAGAAGTACAGGCTCATAGGCGGAAAGTGTGAGAACGGCCACGTCTTCTTCCCGTACAGGGAGGTATGCCCCGTCTGTGGCTCGAGGAACGTCGAGGAATACGAATTCAGCGGAAGGGGAAAGGTTCTCACGTGGACAATCGTTAGGAACCCGCCGAGCGGTTTCGAGTACTACAAGCCCTATCCCTTAGCTTTGGTCCAGCTTGAAGAAGGTCCTGTAGTTCTGGCACAGCTCACCGACGTTGAGCCAGAGGAGATACACGAGGGCATGGAGGTCGAGGCGGTAACGAGAAAGGTCAGGGAGTTCGAGGAGGACGGAATAATCCTCTACGCCTACAAGTTCAGGCCCGTTTTGAAGTGA